>JABEVI010000284.1 GCA_013044085.1 Steroidobacteraceae bacterium | reverse complement strand
GGGCTCGCCATGGTGTTTCACGGCGCCGGCATGCCGGCGCTTGCGGCACTCGCATTGATCGCCGTCCTCTATCACGCCATCAATCATGCCTTCATGAAGAGCCTGCTGTTCCTCGGCACCGGATCGGTGCTGCACTCGACCGGCGAACGCAATCTCGGCCGGCTCGGCGGCTTGATCCACCGCATGCCCTGGGTCGCCTGGCTCACCCTGGTCGGTGCGCTCGCCATCGCCGGTTTGCCGCCGCTCAACGGCTTCGTTTCCGAGTGGTTGCTGCTGCAAGCGTTCCTTTACGCGCATGCCGTGCCATATCCCTTCGTCGACATGCTGCTGCCGCTCGGCGTCGGCGTGGTCGCGCTGGTCGCCGCGCTCTCCGGTTACGTGATGGTGAAATTCTTCGGTGTCGTCTTCCTCGGCCAGCCGCGGGAGGCGGGCCTTGCCCACGCGCATGACGCGGGGTTCGCCGAACGGGCCGGGCTCGCCTGGCTTGCGCTCGGCTGCGTGGCACTCGGATTGCTGCCGGCGCGGGTGGTCGCGGCGCTCGGCATCGTCGGCGCGCGGCTCGGCGTGGGCGCGCTTCCTAAGACCGGCGCGCCGTGGTGGATGCTCGTACCGCTCAATGAGCATCAAGCCACCTATGCGCCGACGATATTCGCCGGCGCGCTGCTCGGTGGCGTGCTCCTGACGGTACTCGCCGTGCGCCTGTTGTACCACCGCCGGGTGCGCCTGGCGCCGCCCTGGGCATGCGGCTACGGCCCGCTCGGCGGCAGGAGCCAGGATACGGCGGAGGGCTTCGGCCAGCCGATCCGGCACCTGTTCACGCCGTTCTTCGCGATGCAAAGAACTTTGCCGACGCCGTTCGATCCGGCTCCCCGTTACTCGGTCGTGATCGGCGACCGCTTTTGGAAAACGCTTTACGAGCCGCTCGAACCGCTCGTCCAGAGGGTCGCCGGCGCGTGCGCCGCGATCCAGCGCGGGCGGATCTCGATCTACCTTCTGTATGTTCTCGCCACCTTGGTTCTGTTGCTGGCGCTCGTGCTATGAAGCCGATCGAATGGCTGACACAGGTCCTCGAGGTCGGCGCCGCGCTGGCGGCGGCGCCGTTGTTCCAGGGCTGGGTGAACCAATGCCGCGCCTGGCTGCAGAATCGGCGCGCGCCCTCCCTGTTGTTGCCGTACCGGGGTCTTCGAAAGCTGCTCCACAAGGATGCGGTGATCGCGACCAACGCCTCGCCGCTCTTTCGTGTCGCGCCCTACGTGGTGTTTGCAACCATGCTGACCGCCGCCGCGGTGATTCCCTCGATGGGCACGCGGCTGCCGTTCAGCACGGCGGCCGATGCGATTGCGCTCGTGGGGCTGTTCGCGACCGCGAGGATGTTCCTTGCGCTTGCGGCCATGGACATCGGCACGCCGTTCGGGACGCTCGGCGCACGGCGGGAGATGATGGTTGGTTTCCTCGCCGAGCCGGCGCTGCTGATGATCGTGTTCGTCGCCTCGCTGATTTCCTCGACGACCGCGCTGCCGCTGATCTCCGAACACCTGGCAACCCGCGCACTGGTGCTCTCGCCAAGCCTCGCCTTCACCGCGGTTGCCTTCACGATGGTCCTGCTCGCCGAGAACGGACGCATTCCGATCGACAACCCGGCGACACACCTTGAATTGACGATGATCCACGAGGCGATGTTGCTCGAGTATTCGGCGCGCCATCTGGCCCTGATGGAACTCGGCGCGGATCTGAAGCTGCTGAACTACGCCTGCATCGGCTTCGCCCTGTTCATCCCCTGGGGAAGCGCGACCGGCGGTGCCGGGCCGCTCGCGCTCGCCGCGGCCATTCCCGCGCTCGCGCTCAAGCTGCTCGTCGCGGGCGCCGTGCTCGCGCTGATCGAGACGCTGTCGGCAAAACTTCGCGTGTTTCGAGCCCCGGAATTTCTCGCCACCGCGTTCCTGTTCGCCGTCCTCGGAATGCTCGTGCACCTGTTGCTGGGAGCCTGATGCGATGCCGCCGATCCCGTTCGTGATGCAGTTGCTGAATTCGCTGGCGGCGCTGTTGCTTCTCCTGTCCTTCGCGATGCTCGCGCAGCGACGTGTCGTGACGCTCGTGAATCTGTTCGCGCTGCAAGGTGGCGTGCTGTGCGCGGCGACGCTGTTGCTTGCCTGGCGCACCGGCGACGGCAACCTGTATCTGTCGGCGGCGCTGACCTTCGCGGTCAAGGTGCTCGTGATGCCGTGGGTATTGCACCGCATGATCCGCCGGCTCGGCGTCTACTGGGACACCGAGCCGTTGCTGAACATCCCGGGCACGATGCTGGTCGGCGTGCTGCTGGTGGTGTTCTCGTTCGGCCTCGCGCAGCCGATCTCGGCGCTCGCGAGCACCGCCACACGCAGCGCGGTCGGCATCGCCATCGCGGTGATCCTGCTTGCGTTCCTGACCATGATCACGCGCCGCAAGGCGATGTCGCAGGTCGTCGGTTTCCTGTCGATGGAAAACGGGCTGTTTTTCGGCGCGATGAGCGCGACCTACGGGATGCCGATGATCGTCGAACTGGGCGTGGCGCTCGACGTGCTGGTCGCGATGGTGGTGATGGGCGTGTTCTTCTTCCAGATCCGCGAGCAGTTCGACAGTCTCGACCTGGACCGACTCGAGTCGCACAAGGGGGAGCGCTAGATGGATCTATTGCTGGTGCTCGCCACGCCGCTCGCCGGTGCCCTCGTGCTCGCGTTTTTCGGGGCGCATCGGCGCGCCCCGGAGATCAACGTCGCCTTCAGCCTGGTGGTATTCGCCGCCGCCTGCGCGCTCAGCGTGCGCGTGGTCATGCACGGCGCGGCGACCTTCGGCGACGACCAGTTCTTCGTCGATCCGTTCAACGTGTTCCTGGTCGCCCTGACGGCGTTCGTAGGCCTGACGACCGCGCTGTTCTCGCGGCCCTACATGCGCATCGAAATGGCGGACCGGCGCATGACGAGCGGGCGTCTGCGCCTGTACCACGCGATGTACCAACTGTTCATCGGCACGATGCTGCTCGCGCTGACGACGAACAACCTCGGCCTGATGTGGGTGGCGATGGAGGCCGCGACCTTGTCGACGGTGCTGCTGGTCTCCCTTTACCGCACGCCCGCCAGCCTCGAAGCGGGTTGGAAGTATTTCATCCTCTGTGGCGTCGGCATCGCGCAGGCCTTGTTCGGGACGATCCTGCTCTACATCGCCGCGGAGAAGGTGCTGGGTGCCGAGGGTGTCAGCGCATTGCTGTGGACACACCTGGATGCGGTCAAGGGACAGCTCGAGCCACGGGTCCTGTCGATCGCCTTCGTGTTCCTGCTGGTCGGTTATGGCACGAAGGTCGGCTTGGTGCCGCTGCACAACTGGCTGCCGGACGCGCATGCCGAGGGTCCGACACCGATCTCGGCGGTGCTGTCCGGATTGCTGCTGAACGTCGCGATCTATGCGGTGGTGCGCTGCAAGGTGCTGGTCGAAGGTTCTCTGCATTCGGCCTGGCCGTCGGCGATGTTGATGGGCTTCGGCCTCGCCTCGGTCGTCGTGGCCTCGTTCTCCCTGTGGCGGCAGCGCGATATAAAGCGGTTGTTCGCCTATTCATCGATAGAGCACATGGGAATCATCACCTTCGCGTTCGGCATGGGCGGGCCGGTCGCCAATTTCGCGGCGCTCCTGCACATGACGGTGCATTCCTTGACGAAGTCCGCGATCTTCTTCTCCGCAGGGCACGCCGCGCAGAAATCCGGATCGCAGTCGATCGAACAGATTCGCGGCCTCGCGACGATCAGCCCGACGGTGGGCTGGGGCCTGATGATCGGCTCGCTGGCGATTCTCGGCGTGCCGCCATTCGGTGTTTTCGCGAGCGAGTTCCTGATCCTGACCACGGCGATGCGCGATCACCCGTGGGCGACGCCGATCCTGTTGGTCTGCTTCGCGGTCGCCTTCGCCGCGATCCTCGCGCGGGTCCAGCCGATGGTGTTCGGGGACACAAAGATGCGCCGATTGCCGCATTCGCCGGCGCTCGTGCCCGTGTTCGTGCACCTCGGCATCGTCCTGTTGCTCGGTCTGTTCGTGCCGCCGTTCCTCGCCTCCTGGTACCACGCGGCGGCGCGCTTGATCGGAGGCGGTTGAAGTGAATCTGAAGACCTGGATCGGCGCCGCCGCGCCGCTCGCAGCGGACCCGGGAATCCGACGCATCGTGGTGGGCGGGGAAGACTGGCGACGCATCGCGGAGGATCTGGCCGCTGCAGGCGGACGCCTGCTCGCGCTCTGGGGGCAGGATGCCGGCGCCGGGTATCCGGCGGTGTTCGCGGCCTACGCAACGGCGGCGGGACTCTTGTTGGCCGAACTGCCCTTCGAGGCGCCGCCCGGCGACGCGTCGATCTACCCCGGACTGCAGGATCTGTTCCCGTTCGCAAGTCGCATGCAGCGTGCGGTCTACGATCTGTACGGGCTGCGCTCGACGGACGCGGATACGCGGCCGTGGTTGCGGCATGCACCGGACGGCGGCTACGAGTTCGTGCGCGTCGAGGGCGACGGGGTGCACGAAATTCCGGTGGGACCCGTGCACGCCGGCATCATCGAGCCGGGGCATTTCCGTTTTTCGGTGGTCGGCGAGAAGGTCCTGCGGCTCGAGGAGCGGCTGGGATTTACCCACAAGGGCATCGAGCGGCGTTTCCTCGACTTCGATGTGGAGCAAGGCTGCAGGCTCGCCGCACGCGTCTGCGGTGATTCGGCGGTCGCGTATTCCTGGGCCTATTGCCGGGCGCTCGAGGATCGGGTCGGTGTCGAAATTCCACGCCGCGCGAACTGGTTGCGCGCGCTTGCGCTCGAACTCGAACGCATCGCGAATCATCTGGGCGATCTTGGCGCGCTGGGCAACGACGCCGGTTTCGCGTTCGGCCTCACGCAGTTCTCGCGCTTGAAGGAGGGACTTTTGCGGGCGACCGAGGCGGCTTTCGGGCGGCGGTATCTGTTGGACACGATCGCTCCGGGCGGGGTCTGTGGCGATCTGCCGGCCGCCGCGGGCGCCGCGCTCGAGCGCGAGCTTGCGTATGTGGCGGCCGAGACGGTGGCGCTGCGCGACATCTACGACGAGCATGCGGGGCTGCGTGATCGTTTCGTCGGCGCCGGCGCCGTCGCCCCGGAATTGGCCGCGAGGCTCGGTCTGACCGGGCTCGCCGGCCGTGCGAGCGGACAGGCCTACGACCTGCGCACCGACCTGCGCGACGCGCCTTACGATGAGTTGCGCGCGGCGAAGTGCGGCGCGGAAACCGGCGATGTGGCGGCGCGTGTCACACTGCGTTTCGACGAAGTCGCCGAGTCCTGCCGCCTCGGGCGGCGGATCCTCGGTGACCTGCCGGCGGGCGGGGTACGCACGAACGTTCCGCCGCCGGCGGCCGACTCGCTCGGGATCGGCATCATCGAGGGCTGGCGCGGCCCGGTGTTGGTCGCCTTGGCCGCCGCCGCGGGAGGCCGGATCCGGCGCTGCCATCCGCACGACCCCTCGTGGCAGAACTGGCCGGCGCTCGAACACGCCGTGATCGACAACATCGTTCCGGACTTTCCGCTGATCAACAAATCGTTCAATCTGGCCTACAGCGGACATGATCTATGAGGACGCTCGCATGAGGGGGAGGCGGCGGTGCTGAAGACGCTGCGGCGCATCCATCGAATCGGTCTGGTGACCGAGGCGGCACCGTGCGAGGACCAGGCCATGCGTGTGCGCGAGGTGCTCGGGCGGCGGATTCTGCAGATCATGGGGCGCGCGCTGTGCGTGCGCATGGTCGATGCCGGCTCCTGCAACGGTTGTGAACTCGAAATCAACGCGCTCAGCAACCCGATCTACAACATCGAGGGCCTGGGGGTGCGTTTCGTCGCGAGTCCGCGGCATGCGGATTTGTTGCTGGTTACGGGGCCGGTTTCGATCCACATGCGCGACGCCCTGCTGCGCGTCTTCGAGGCGACTCCGGATCCTAAGCTCGTGGTCGCCGTCGGCGATTGCGGTTGCAACGGCGGCATTTTCGGGGTCGGCGGGGCGAGCCTCGGGCCGGTTTCGAACGTCATCCCGGTCGACGCGGCGGTTGCCGGCTGCCCGCCGACGCCGACGCGGCTGCTCGCCGGCATTCTCACCGCGCTGTCGCCGTCCGAGGGGCGCTAGATCTGCGCCGTCCGGGACCGCAGGCGGCCCTTTTCGATGTCCGGCAGGAATGCGGCGGTCGCACCGAGCAGCGGCAGAAACGCGCAGACCCGGTAGACGAACTCGATGCCGCGCCAGTCCGCGAGCGCACCGAGCAGGGCCGCGCCGATGCCGCCGATGCCGAACGCCAGACCGAAGAACAGTCCGGAGACGGTGCCCACCTTGCCCGGCAACAACTCCTGGGCGTAGACGAGGATCGCCGAGAAGGCCGAACTCAGAATCAGACCGACGAGGAAGCTCAGTGCCATGGTCCACTCAAGGCCCACGTAGGGCAGCACCAGGGTGAAGGGCGCGATGCCGAGAATCGAGGCCCAGATCACGCGTTTGCGGCCGATACGGTCGCCGATGGGACCGCCGAGCATGGTGCCGAGCGCGACCGCGAACAGGAAGACGAACAGATAGAGTTGCGCGCGCGCCATCGCCAGATGGAATTTCGCCATCAAGTAGAACGCGTAGTAGCTGGTGATGCTCGCGAGGTAAAAGTACTTAGAGAACAGCAGCAGCATGAGGATCGCGAGTGAACGGATCACGGTGCCACGCGGCACCGGACTTGCGGGGTCGGCGCGGCGTATGGCAGGGCGAGGACCGCTGAGGTGCTGGCGTTGATACCAGGCGCCGACGTTCCACAGGATGCTGACCGCGATCAACGCCGCGATCCCGAACCACGCGATGCTCGAGCGACCGCGCGGCATGATGATCAAAGCGGCGAGCAGCGGCCCGGTCGCGCTGCCGGTGTTGCCGCCGACCTGGAAGATCGACTGCGCGAGCCCATGGCGTCCGCCGGAGGCAAGTCGCGCGATCCGCGATGATTCGGGATGAAAGATCGCCGAACCGCAGCCGATCAGCGCGGCCGCGGCCAGCACCCACTCGTAACTCGGCGCGTAAGCGAGGGTTAAGAGGCCGACGAGCGTCAGGCTCATGCCGAAACTCAGCGAGTGCGCGTGCGGATGCCGGTC
Source organism: Steroidobacteraceae bacterium (assembly GCA_013044085.1). Lineage (GTDB taxonomy): Bacteria > Pseudomonadota > Gammaproteobacteria > Steroidobacterales > Steroidobacteraceae > Bog-1198. The sequence goes on along the minus strand of JABEVI010000284.1, from coordinate 4,311 downwards.
GGTATACGCGCCGATCAGCGGCTGGAGGATCGAGGCGCACAACTGATAGGTGAACGTGATCAGACCGATCTGCACGAAACTCAAGGCGAAGGTGCCCTTCAGCAGCGGATAAATGGCGATGATCAACGACTGGATCATGTCGTTGAGGAAATGCGAAAAGCTGATCGCTCCAAGCACCTTGAAGCGCGTCGTTTCCGCCTTCGCGGCCTTCGCCGTGGTCGATACGTTCATCGGGATGTCGTCCTGCATGTCCGAAACCCTGCTCCCCGGCGCCCCGGGCGAAAGCCGGCGAGGGCTCAAAAGGTGCATACGCTACTAGCTAGTCAGGGGTTTGTCCTGCGAAAATGGCGGAATTACTCCCCGCACGTCGTGTCGATGCAAACATGAGCGATTCCACGCCGGCAAAGACGGATTCGGCGACCCGCCGATTCGAGCCATTCGGGTTCCTGCGGGATCTTGCCTCGCGCTGGGATCTGGCCGCGTTCGTCGTGGTGCTCGGACTCATCGCCTTCCTCGGTGGCGCGGCGCGTGGCATGTTCGCGCCGATGTCGCAGTTGCGCGCGGCGCCGATGTCCCTCGATCCGTACTTCCTGCCGCAGTACGCCGCCCGCACCACGCTGCGGATGTTGATCGCACTTCTCGTCTCCCTGGTCTTTACGTTGACCTACGCGACCTGGGCGGCGAAGAGCGAGCGCGCCGGAAAGTTGCTCGTGCCGATCCTAGACATCCTGCAATCGGTGCCGATCTTCGGTTTCCTCTCGGTCACCTACGTGTTCTTCATGTCACTCGCTCCGGGGCGCGTGCTGGGTGCCGAATTCGCGTCGATCTTCCTGATCTTCACGAGCCAGGCGTGGAACATGGCGTTCAGTTTCTACCAGTCGCTGCGGACGATACCGACCGAACTCGCCGAGGCCGCGGAATCCTTCCGGCTTTCGCCGTGGATGCGGTTCTGGCAGCTCGAGGTGCCGTTCGGACTGCCCGCGCTCGTCTGGAACATGATGATGTCGATGTCCGGTGGATGGTTCTTCGTCGTCGCCTCCGAATCGATCAGCGTCGGACGCACGACCGTGACGCTGCCCGGCGTCGGCTCGTACATCGCCCTCGCGATCGAGCGGCGCAATCTGGCCGCGATCGGCTGGGCGATTTTGACGATGTTCCTGGTGATCCTTGCCTACGATCAATTGCTCTTTCGACCGCTGGTGGCCTGGGTGGACCGCTTTCGCGTCGATCAGGATCCCGGCGTGCGCGAGCCGAGGTCCTGGGCGCTGACGATGATGCGCCGCTCGCGGTTGATCCAGGCCGCAAAGCTCACGTTTCACGCGACCGTGCTGTGGACCAGCCGGGCCGTCAAGCGCGAGGCTCCGCGGGCGCCCGATCACCAGAGCGTGACACGGCGCAGCCGCAGCAAGGACCGGATCTGGGTCGGGCTCGCTGCCGTACTGGTCGCGCTCGGCGTCTGGCGAATTGGTGCCGATCTGATTTCCCATACGTCGATCGCCGAGTTTGTGCACGTCGCCGGGCTCGCGAGCTTGACGATGATCCGCGTGTTCGTGCTGATCTTGATGGCGAGCCTGATCTGGGTGCCGATCGGCGTCTGGGTCGGATTGCGGCCAAGGGTCGCCCAGTTCGTCCAGCCGATCGCGCAGTTCATGGCGGCATTTCCCGCGAACCTTTTGTTCCCGATCGCAATCTACGGCATCGTCGTCTGGCGGCTGAAGCCGGATATCTGGCTCAGTCCGCTGATGATCCTCGGCACACAGTGGTATATCCTCTTCAACGTGATCGCCGGCGCGGCGGCGATGCCGGCGGAATTGAGGCAGGTGTCGGCGAACCTCGGCGTCAAGGGCTGGCTGTGGTGGCGCAAGGTGGCCTTGCCGGGTGTGCTGCCGTACTACGTTACGGGTGCGATCACGGCGTCCGGTGGTTCGTGGAACGCGGCTCAGGTCGCCGAACTGGTCAACTGGGGTCATACGACGATCCGGGCCAGGGGGTTGGGCTCCTATATCGCGGATGCGACGGCCGCGGGGAATTTCCATCGTATCGTGCTCGGTGTGGGTGTCATGAGTCTGTTCGTCGTCACGCTGAACCGGCTGTTTTGGCGGCCCCTCTATTACTACGCCGAGCGGCGATTCAGACTGACATGAAGGCGGCTGCATCATGAACGGCACACCCGCGCTGCTGAAATGCACCGGCGTCCGCAAGGCCTTTCCGAAGCCGGACGGCGGCGAACTGCTGGTGCTCGATGGCATGAACCTCGAGGTCGAGGAGGGGCAGATCGTCGGCCTTCTCGGGCGCTCCGGCTCCGGAAAATCGACGCTGCTGCGGCTGATCGCGGGCCTCGCCGAGCCGAGCGCCGGCGAACTCCTCTATCTCGGTCAGCCGATTTTCGGTCCACCGGCCGGCATTGCGATGGTGTTCCAGAGTTTCGCGCTGTTTCCGTGGCTGACGGTGTTCGAGAACGTCGCCCTCGGTCTCGAGGCGCAGCGAATGGCGAAGGCGGAGATCCGCAAACGATCGCTCGCCGCGATCGACCTGATCGGCCTGGACGGATTCGAATCCGCCTATCCCCGGGAACTTTCGGGTGGCATGCGCCAGCGGGTCGGCTTTGCGCGTGCACTGGTCGTGCATCCGAACATCCTGCTGATGGACGAACCATTCTCGGCGCTCGACGTGCTGACGGCGGAGACGTTGCGCACGGATTTTCTCGATTTGTGGTCCGAGGGAAGGATGCCGATCAAGGGCGTCGTCCTGGTCACGCACAACATCGAGGAGGCGGTGCTCATGTGCGATCGCATCCTGGTGTTCGGCAGCAACCCCGGGCGCATTCTCTCCGAGATCAAGGTCACCCTGCCCCAGCCGCGAAACCGGCTCGAACCGAGCTTTCGCGAATTGGTGGAGCGGATCTACGTGGAAATGACCGCCAAACCCGGCGGTGCGGCGGCGGTCGGCCGCCAGGAACGCTTCCCGGGGCTCGGCATCGGCAGTGTGCTGCCGCCGGTTTCCTCGAACTCGCAGGCCGGCCTCATCGAGGCGGTCGCTGCGCAGCCCTTCAATGGCATCGCCGATTTGCCGAAGATCGCCTCGGATCTGCAGATGGAAATCGACGAACTCTTCCCGGTCGCCGAGACCTTGCAGATGATGCGTTTCGCGGAACTGGAGGGTGGTGATTTGAAACTCACCGACGAGGGTCTTGCCTTCGCCCATGCGGATCTGGACGAGCGCAAGCGCATTTTCATGCGGCACCTGCTCGCCTATGTGCCTCTCGCCGCGCATATCAGGCGCGTGCTCGACGAACGTGCGTCGCACGCGGCGCGCAAGAGCCGCTTCGTCGACGAGTTGGAGGACTTCATGAGCGAGGAGGATGCGGAGAGCACGCTGCGCGCCGTCGTCCACTGGGGCCGCTATGCGGAGGCGTTCGCGTACAATGACGCAAACGCGGTCTTCAGCCTGGAAAACCCCACCTAGCGTGAGGCGCGGCGGTCCGATGCCCGCAGGTACGCCGCCGCCGCGCTTCGGTTTGCTGCGCGCCATCGCCGTCTACAAGATCATGAAAGCCGTGCTGCTGGTTGCAGCCGGCTACGGCGAGTTCAGACTAAGGGACGCGACGGTTTTCGCCCGGCTTCTGTCCTGGGCATCGACCCTGCCTTCGGGGCCGGAGCACCGGGCAGTGACCCAGGCGCTCGCCTGGTTCAGTGGCTTGAGCGATGCACGCGTACAGGCGCTGGGATATGTTGCATTCGCATACGCCCTGGTTTTCACGATCGAGGGGGTCGGCCTGTGGATGCGGCGCCGCTGGGCGGAGTGGCTCACGATCGTCACGACGGCCTCGCTGGTGCCGTTCGAACTGTGGCGCTTCGGCCTGCGGGCGAGCGCCGGCAAGGCCGGTGTAATCGCCATCAACGTGGCGATCGTCGTCTATCTCGTCCGACAACTGCGCTCGCAATTGCCCGTGTCCGAGCATCGTCGCGGGCCGAATATGAACCGACCTTAATGTTCGCTTCGAGGCCGCATTCGAGGTGAAATGATCTTCATATCCGCTGAATACAGGATGGACCGCGTATGCTTTTCCCCGGCATTATATAAACCCTGGAGTTGACTATGAACAAGTCCGTGAAGTTGATGATGAGTGCCTTGTTGACGATGGGACTGGCCGCCGCCTCGCTGGTGGTTGCCCCCCTCGCCACCGCCGCGCAGAGCGCCACCACCGCTCCGGCCAAGAAGGAAGTCAAGCATGTGAAGCATCATGTCAAGTACATGAAGCATCACAAGAAGTGGACCAAGAAGGCCATGAAGCACAAGATGGCCATGAAG
>JABEVI010000003.1 GCA_013044085.1 Steroidobacteraceae bacterium | reverse complement strand
GCGGCGTGCAAGGCGACGCACAGGCCCGCGGCGCCGGCACCGATCACCAAGATATCCGCCTGGCAGGATTCCATCAGAGCGCGAGCATGCGCTCGATCGGGCGGCGCGCGCGCGCGGCGAGCAACGGATCGATCTCGATCCGATTGCACAGTCCCTCCAGAACCTGCGCGACGCCTTCGATCGTGATCGCTTTCATGAAGCCGCAAAGATTGCACGGCTTCAGAAATTCGATCTCAGGATGGCGGACCGAGACGTTGTCGGCCATCGAACACTCGGTGAGCAGCAACACGCGGCGCGGACGCCGCGTCTCGAGATATTCGTCCATTGCACCGGTCGAGCCGACGAAGTCGGCGCGCTCCTGGACGTCGCGAGGACATTCAGGATGCGCGAGAACGACCGCGCCCATCGCTTCGCGGTAGGCCGCGACGTCCGTGCCGGCGTACTTGGCGTGAACCTCGCATTGACCGCCGGAATGAATGATCTCGAGGCCGGTGCTGCGGGCGACATGCTCGGCCAGATGCCGGTCCGGCACCATGATCAGCCGCCGGGCGTTCAAGGAGCGTGCCACCGCCACCGCGTTTGCGGAGGTGCAACAAATGTCGGATTCTGCCTTCACGGCGGCCGGGGTGTTTACGTAGGTGATTACGGGTGTATCCGGATGGCTACGACGCAAAGCCCGTATATCCTGCGGCGCGATCGACTCCGCCAACGAACAGCCGGCGGCCAGGTTCGGCAGCAGGACGGTCTTCGAGGGACACAGCAATTTGACCGATTCGGCCATGAAATGCACGCCGCAGACGACGATCACGGGCGCCTGGCAGCGCGATGCGAAGCGCGCCATCGCGAGCGAGTCCCCGACGAAATCGGCGATACCGGCGGTGATCAACGGCACCTGGTAGTTATGCGCGACGACGACCGCATCCCTCGACGCCTTCAGTTCCGCCACCCGTTCGATGAGCGGCAACGCCAGTTCGATCTCCGCCTCCGGCACGACCGCCGCAAGCGAATTGAAGAGTCCTTCTCGGCCCGGGAATGGGCGTCGCTCGCCTTCCAGGACCGGCGTTGCCACCATCGCTTGTCGTATCGTCGCCATCGCCGCACCTTAGCCGCGGCATGCGACGCGCGATCTGATCCATATCAGTTTACAATGCAGCATGCGCAACGCTAAACGGGGCGAAATGGTCATGCGAGAAGAGCGACGCGGCGACTGTGAGTGGTGCGGACTGCGGCGGGTGTGCTTTCCCGGCCGCCTGAGCGCCGAATCGCCGATCGGCGCGGCTTTGCTCAGCATTCGTTGCGTGCGCATCGCCCGCGGCCATGCCTTGTATCGCGCGGGTGAGCGGGTCGAGGCATTTCACATGGTGCGCAGCGGCTGCATCAAGGAGACCGACGGCTTCGACGGACAGGAGTCGATTGTGAATTTCTGCCTGCCGGGCGAATTATTGACCGTTCAGGGTGCCGCAAGCGCGAAAAGTCAAATGACCAGCGTCGCGGTCGAGACCTCGTTCGTCTGTGCCGTGCCATGGCGGGTCTTCTACCGGGTTTGCGCGCAGTTCCCGACCGCCAGCGGCGAATTCATCAAGTTGATCGCAAAGAGCGGCGCGGGAACCCGGGAACTGTTGATGATGATCCGCGGCCGGGGCGCACTGGAGCGCGTCGCCGGGTTCATCGCCAACCTGTGCGAGCGCATGCAGTCGCGCGGTCTGCCGGCGCGGGATTTTCGTCTCGGCATGAGCCGTGATGACATCGCTCATTATCTGGGGTTGCGCAGCGAGACGGTCAGTCGCTGCTTCTCCGAACTGTCGCGGCGCGGGGTCATGCGGGTGCGTGCGAAGCGCATCCAGGTGTTGTCCGCGCCGGAGATGCGCCGATTGTCCTTTGCCGAATCGGTGGCCGGCGCGCATCCGGCCGAATTCGACGCCGGGACGGTTTGAGGAGTTCGTCGATGGATTTCGATGTCATCGTGATCGGCGCCGGTCCGGCAGGACTGTGCGTCTCGTCGGCGCTCGCCGCCCGCGGCTTCAAGGTGGGCATCGTCGAGCGTTTGCCGCTCGCGGCGATCGCGGAGCCTGCGTTCGACGGTCGGGAAATCGCCTTGACCCACCGATCCGTGCGCATCCTGCGGGACGCGGGCGTATGGGAACACATCCCGGCGGCGCAGGTCTCGGAGCTGCGCCGCGCCGCGGTACTGAACGGCTCATCACCGTATCGGCTGCGATTCGATCCCACGCCCGGCAGTGAGGCGGTGCTCGGCCACCTGGTCGCCAATCACCTGATTCGTCACGCCGCCTACCGTCGCGCCACCGAGTCACCCGCGGTGACGATCCTCAGCGATCGGACGGTGCTGTCGCTGCACGCGGATGCGCGCGATGCCGTGGTCAAGACGGCGGATGGCGAGGCCTGGCGCTGCCGGCTCGTGATCGCCGCCGACAGCCGGCACTCACAGGCCCGGCGCGCCGCCGGCATTGCGGCCGACATGGTGGATTTCGGCAAGACGATGCTCGTCTGCCGGATGCGGCACCAAGCGCCGCACGATCATACGGCGCTCGAGTGGTTTCAGGACGCCTTTACCATCGCGCTCCTGCCCCTCAACGCTGATGAGTCCTCGGTCGTGATCACCGAGACCTCCGGGGAGGCCGCACGCCTTCAATCCCTCGATGAGCCGGCATTCGAGCTCGATGTGCGGCAGCGACTCGGCGATCGTCTCGGTGCCATGACCCTCACGAGCACCCGGCACCTGTATCCGCTGGTCGCCACCTATTCACGCCGATTCGTCGGCCCGCGGCTTGCGCTGGTGGGAGATGCCGCGGTGGGCATGCATCCGGTGACGGCGCACGGCTTCAATCTAGCCTTGCAGAGCCAGGAGGCGCTGCTGCAGGAGTTGACCCGTGAGGGTTCGCGTTCATTGGATGAGGGCGTGGATGCGCGGCTCCGGCGCTACGAAGCACGGCATCGACGGGCCTCGCTGCCGCTGTATCTTGCGACCAACGCGATCGTGCGGCTGTACACCGACCGACGGCCGATCGCCGGGATTTTCCGGCAAGCCGCCTTGCGCCTCGGCAACCATCTGCGTCCGCTGAACGCATCGATCGTCGGCCTGCTGAGCGAATCGGGCGCCGGCCGGCGGTAACGACGGCGTGGCGCACAAAAAGCCGAAGAGCGCGGCGCCGCCTGCCGGTCCCCGGGAGAGGCTGCAGATGGCCGATATCGCCCGCCTTGCCGGCGTATCGACATCGACCGTCTCGCGTGCCCTGAGCGGCAGTCCGGTCGTGAATGAGGAGACGCGAACCCGGATCACGGAGCTGGCGCGGTCGCTGAACTACACGATCAACATCGGTGCGAAGAATCTGCGCTTGCAACAGAACCGCACCGTCGCGGTCGTCGTGCCGTACGATTCGACGAGCGGACAGAACATCTCGGATCCCTTTTTTCTACGAATGCTCGGCAGCGTCGCCGATGCCCTGACCGAGCGCGGCTTTGACATGCTCTTGTCGCGTGTCGATGCCGAGCAGCTCGATTCGGCCGCCGCCCTGTACGATGGCGGCCGGGCGGTCGGCATCATTCTGATCGGGCAGTGGCACCACCACGACCAGCTGAACGAACTGGCGGCGCGACAGGTGCCGCTCGTCGTCTGGGGCGCGCATCTCGCCCAACAGCTGTATTGCACGGTCGGTGGCGACAATTTTTCCGGCGGCGAGGTGGCAACCAACCACCTGATCGATGTCGGGCGCCGCCGCATTGCGTTTTTAGGCGACGTCGAGCTGCCGGAGGTCGCGCAGCGCCATGCGGGCTATCGGGAGGCGCTCGCCCGCCACCGGCTGCCAATCGACCCGGGCCTGGTGGTGCCAATCTCCTTCGTCGCCGAGCGGGCGCGCGCGGCCGTGCAGGGATTGATCGACCGCAAGGTCGGTTTCGACGCGATCTTCGCCTGCAGCGACGTACTGGCGATGACCGCCGTGAGCACGTTGCGGGAGAACGGACTGCAGGTGCCCAACGATGTGGCCGTGGTCGGCTACGACGACATCGAGCTGGCGGCGTATTTCAACCCACCCTTGTCGACGGTGCGCCAGTTGATCGATGCCGGCGGCAGGGCGTTGGTCGACTCGTTGTTCTCGCTGCTCGCGGGCAAGCGTGAGCTGCCGAAGGTCCTGCCGACCGAACTTATCATCCGCGCTACGAGTGGACCGCAGCGTATTCGCTGATGTCGAGTCGCTGCAGACGCGCACGCGCGGGGTTAAGCGACCAGTTCGCGGCCAGACCGACGAACAGCACCGCGGCATAGCCGGTCGCGAGCAGGAATCCGTAGCGCGGGGTGCCGAAGTGGTCGCTGATCAGACCCATCAGGAAAGGCCCCACCGCCGCCCCTGCGCAGGTGAAAAACAGGATCACGCCCGCAACCGCACCGTGCTCGGATTTCTCGAAGCAGCTGATGCCCTTTGAATTCACGGTCGGATAGATCACCGACATGAACAAACCCGAAGCCGGGAGCAGATAGACCGCGACGTTGATGCCGCCGTAAACGCTGCCGAGGAAACACAGGAAGATGCACAGGCTGAGAAGCGCCAACGCACCCGCCCACGGCACCTGCGCGATCAACCAGCCGCCGAGAAAGCGTCCCGCGGCCCGCAGAATGAAGAATACCGAGAGCGCATAGGCCGCGAGCAAGGTCGCCGAGCCGTGATATTTCGCGAGCAGCGTCGGCATCCAGACGTAGATCGCGCATTCGGTCGCCACGTAGAAGAACGCGGCCGCGCTGAAGCCGACCACGTAGGGGTCCTTGAGCATCTTCATCGTCCGTACGAGGTCGACCGGTTCGCTCTCCGTGGGCCGCGTCGACGGATATTTCACGAGCAGTGCGATCACCACGAGCGAGGCGCAAACCGTCGCCACGATCACGTACAGCCACTCCCACGACACCCCCGCCGCGACCAGGCGGATGACGATCGCCGGCCCGATGATCGAACCGACGCCGAAGAATCCCTCCACCATGTTCATGGTCGAAGTGTGCTGGGCCGTGGAGGTGCAAATGTCGCCGATCAAGGCGAGCGCGCCGGTCTTGAATATGCCGATCGCACAGCCCGAAAAGAACAGCAACGCGATGAAGATCGCGAACCGGTCGCCGATCACGAACAGGTAGGAGTTCAACGTGAACAGCACGAGACCGAGCACGATGGAGCGCTTGCGGCCGATCCGGTCGGCAAGGAAGCCGAGCAGCAGGCCCGCGATCGCGATGCCGAGCATGGTCACGTACTGGAAGGAGGAGGCCTGCGCCATGCTCAGGCGAAATTCACGGATGATCTGCGGAATGATCACGCCGACCGAATCGGTCGTCATCGCGAACATCATGAACATCAGGTACGTCAGTGTTTTGATCAGAGCGATGTTCGATCGCCCGCCGTGCGCCGTTTGCGTCATCATGCAGCCACTCCCCCCGGAGAGTCGACCCAGCAATCGTTTGTCGCCGGAATCTCGTCAGGACAAAATAGTAAGTTCTTTTGTCAATTGCAACCGTTTGCAGCTTGAAATAAACTCGGCGCCCGGCGCGCGGGTGGGAGCACGGCATGAATTCTGCGGACATTCGGCTCTTTGGTGCCATCGAGGCCGGCGGCACGAAATTCGTGTGCGCGGTCGGCGACGCAGAGGGCCGCTTGCTGCGCGAGCATCGATTCGCCACCACAGAACCCAAGGCGACGATAGCCGAAGCTCTCGCCTTCCTGCGCGGTGCGGAGGCGGAACTCTGCCGCATCGCGGCGCTCGGGATCGCATCCTTCGGACCGGTGGAACTGGATCGGCGATCGCCCCGCTACGGGCGCATCCTGCGTACGCCGAAGCCGGGATGGAGCGATGCGGATCTGCTCGGCGCCCTCGCGGAACCGTTCGGCTGTCCGGCGGGTTTCGACACCGACGTCAATGCCGCTGCGAGCGCTGAATATCGGTGGGGAGCCGCGGCGGGTGCCGACTCGATGGTGTACGTGACGGTCGGTACCGGCATCGGCGGTGGTGTATTGGTCAACGGTGAACCTTTGCACGGGCTGCTTCACCCGGAGATTGGCCACAGCTATCCCCGCCGCCACCCCTTTGACCGCGATTTCGTCGGCGTTTGCCCGTTTCACGGTGATTGTCTGGAAGGGCTGGCCTGCGGGCCGGCGATCGCGGCGCGCTCCGGCGCATCCCTTGATCAACTCCCTCACGGCCATCCGCAATGGGACATCGAAGCGGATTATCTGGCTCAGCTGTGCGCCAATCTCGTGGTGACGGTGTCGCCGCGCCGGATCGTGATGGGTGGCGGCGTCATGAGCCAGCAGCGGCTCTTGCCGATGATTCGTGATCGCCTGCAGGTCTGGTTGCGGGGTTACATCGACCGCCCGGAGCTGTCGACGAACATCCATGAATACATCGTCGCGCCCGGCTTGGGCGCGAAATCCGGCGTGCTTGGCGCACTGTCTCTCGCGGTACGGGCCGCCGAGCGCACATCCGGCTGAGGAGACTCAGGCGCACCGTCACGCGCCCGGGCATGACGCCCAGGCACGTGACGCGCGAAACATCCGTGTTACGGCTTCTGCGCCCAGGCCGAGCACCAGCCGGTCGCCGGTACCGTGTGGCCTGCGAAGATGTTGCAACCGCCGCGCGCCTGGCCCGGCTTGCCTAGGAACTGTGCGCACGTGCCACAATGCTGCGCCGCCGTGTGCGTCGGATACTTCTTCGCGTCGACCTTGGCGGAATTCGTCACGAAACCCAGCGCGACTGCGGTCGGATCCGAGGGGCTGAGCGGCGTCAGGCCGGCGGCCGATGCCTCATTGGCCAGCAATCCGAGCGCGGGTACGCAGGCACCTGCCAGCAATCCGCCCTTGATCAGCGTTCGTCGAGAGATCTTCTGTCGCATCGTGCACTTCCTCTGGTAGTGAGTCCGCCGCCGATTGTCGCGCGAATGCCCGCGCTTGTTCCTTAAAGAAAGGTTAAGTTGGTGCAAACAGCGGCCCAAGGGCGGCAATCAGCTCAGGATGGGCGGCACCCCTTGATGCATCAAGGCGCGATCCGCCGACGGCGGAACGCCCGCCCACCGTTTATACTGGCGGGAGAAGTGCGACAGGCTGCGAAATCCGCACGCGACCGCGGTGTCGAGCACCGGCAGGGTCGTATATTGCAGCAACGCGCGCGCGCGCTGCAGACGCAGATCGAGATAATAACGTCTCGCGGACGTGCGTAATTGCCGCTGGAAGCCGCGCTCGCAGCGCCGCGCCGTCACGGCTACGGCGGCACATAATTCACCCATCGCCAGAGGCTCGTCGATGTTCGCCTCCATCATCTCGATCATGCGCGCGAGCCACGACTCCTTGACTCCCTGCCGCTCGCCGCTTGCCATGCGCTGATGCTCTCGGGCTTCGCGCATGCGTGTGTGGATGAATTGTTCGGCGACCGCGGCGGCGAGACGATGCCCGTGGCTCAGTCGCACGACATGCAGCATCATGTCCAGAGCCGCCGTGCCGCCGGCGCAGGTGAATCGCGTGCGGTCGACGACGAACAGGTCCGGCGTAATGGCGACCTTCGGAAACTGCACGCGCAGGCCCTCGAGGGATTCCCAGTGGGTGGCGGCGCGGTAGCCATCGAGCAAGCCGGCGTGGGCGAGCACGAAGCTGCCGGTGTCGATTGCGCCGAGCGCGACGCCCGCACGGGCCAGTTGTCGCAGCCAGCCGGCGATGCGCGCCTCGTAGAGGGCCTCGGGCTCGAAGCCGGCGCACACGGCGACACGGTTGAACTCAACCGGTTCGCGGATCGAGCGGTCGGCGATCACCGCCATGTGATTGCTGGCCGCGACCGGCTGACCGTCGGACGATATCGTCTGCCATTGATACAACTCGCACTGCGCGAGGCGGTTCGCGACTCGTAGCGGTTCCACCGCGCAGGTGAAGGCCAGCATCGAAAAACGCGGCGCAAGCAGGAAACCAATCATCTCCGGCTTGATCACGGGATGGGACGTAAGGACGGCGCCCGAAGCGCTCAGTTCAGGGTGCGCGTCGATTCGAGGCTTGCTGAGCATACGCATGCTTGGATTTGCCTAATTTTTAGTCCCAATGTCGGATAGTGTCAACCAAGCGTCGTTTCCGCACAAGCAAGGTGCCTGCTGTTGGCCGAAGAATACGATTCGCGGCAATCCAGAACAAAGAGCCGTGTGATTTTGACAACACCCCCGGGGGAGCCCAATCAGATGAGCCATGAATATCGCGTTCGATCCTTCCGTCGATCGCCGGCGGCCGTCGCGCTGGTGGTGGCTGGCTGCGCCTTCGGTGCTGCCTTCGCGCGGGCCGCCGCGGGGGGCGTGAATTCCCAAGGCCAAGACTCGCAGCTGCAAACGATCATGGTCACGGCGTTGAAACGCAAACAGCCGCTCGCCCGCGTGCCGGTGAGCATCACGGTGTTCACGGCCGCGGCGCTTCAGGACTACAACATCCAGTCGTTCACCGATTACGCCAGTAAAGCGCCGAATGTCTCCTTCAGCTACGGCGGCGGCCCGACCGGGATTGCCGATGCCCGTACGGTCGCGATTCGTGGCATCACCGGGCAGAATTTGTACGGCACCGCCGGCGCGACCGGCTTTTATATCGACGACACGCCGGTGCCGGGATCCATCGACCCGCGGGTGCTGGATATCGACAACATCGAGGTCTTGAAGGGACCGCAGGGCACCCTTTACGGCGAAAGCTCGCTCGGCGGCAACGTCCGCCTGGTCACGAAGCAGCCGAACCTCTCGCACGACTCACTCCGCGTCATGGCGCAGGCGGGCCTGACTTCCGGTGGCGGCAGCGCCGACGGCGGCGGCGACATGATCGGCAACCTGGTGCTCTCGCCCCATGTGCTCGCCGCGCGTGCCGTGCTGTTCGTCAACCACGACGCCGGCTACCTGACGCGCACCTTCCCGGATCCTTCGAGCCCGGCGGTGACCAATCCGTTCTTGTCGGCTCCGCGGCATAGTGTCGGCAATCAGGGCGCGGACACGAGCTATGGCGGCTCGATCGCGGTCCGATGGAGCATCGCGGATGATCTATACGCGCGCTTCCGGGTCATGTTCCAGAACACCACGGACCATGGATTCCCCGCGACCTTCGCGCCGCTGCCCTCGTTCACCCCCGTCTATACGCTGAATCGCGCCTTCGATGTGCAGCCGCAGGCGAAGGACGATTGGGCCCTGCCCTCGATCGACGTGCACTACCACGGCAAGGGATGGAGTTTCGTTTCCTCGACGAGCTACTTCCACCGCCACACCCAGGATCTCGAGGACTCGACCTACGGTACGCAGCAGATCCTGAGCGGCTATTATCAAGTGAGCGGCCTGCCCGCGCAGCCGTTCCTTTGGGATGGCGAGCACTACCAAAATCAGATCACCGAAGAGATGCGCGTCTCCTTCGATCCGGTGGACGGCGTCAGCGGCATCGTCGGCCTGTACTACTCGCATACCAATACGCGCTTCACGATCCCGCCGACGCTCGCCACCGGCTTGGTCGCGGCGACCGCGAACAACCAGATCGTCGGAGCCTGGCCGAACGACGTGATGTGGCAACAGAACACCCCGGCCACCGAGCAGGACTACTCGGTCTTCGGTCAGCTGTACTACAAGTTCCTGAAGCGATACACGCTGACGCTCGGTGCGCGTGAATACTGGCTGAAGCAAAAAGCCGATTACACCGCCGACGGCTTCATGAACTTCGGGCCGACACCGAGCAATCCGCAGAGCAACAATCAGAGCGGCTTCGATCCGAAAGTCGGCCTGCAGTACCAGATCGACCAGAACGCGATGGTGTACGCATCCGCCTCGAAGGGCTTTCGCGCCGGCGGCGCGCAGGCCGCGCTGCCGTTTTGCGCCCTGCCGAATCTGCCGATCTCCGACATTACGCAGTTGAAGTCCGATACGCTCTGGAGCTACGAACTTGGCACCAAGATCCAGGTGCCGCGACCCGGACTGCTCGTCTCGGCGGACGTCTTCCACATCAACTGGAGCAATTTGCAGCAACAAATAGCCCTGCCCTGCGGCTCCTATTTCGACATCAACGGCAACAAGGCGAAGATCGACGGCGGCGAAATCGACATTTCCGGCCGCCTGACCACCGGCTTGACGCTGCGCTTCGGTGCCGGCTACGAAAAGACCGACGTCACCAACCCGGGCCCGCTGGCGATCGTCGGCGTCACCCCGGGTTCGCGGATCTCCGGTGTTCCGGCCTGGACGGCGACGATCGGTTCGGTGTATCGGCACCCGCTCACCAACGCCCTCGACGGCTTCGTGTCCGCCGATTACAGCTACACCGGCAACAGCATCTCGATACTGAACGGTGGTGCGGGCGCCGAATCGACCCGCCCGGCATACTCACTCGCGGACTTGCGATTCGGCGTGGACGATGGTCCGACCGAGGTCTCCTTGAACGTGCACAACCTGACTAACGCGAAGCCGAATCTCGGTGACATCGGCTACGTCGGCTATGCGCAGTACGAAGCGAACGGCACCACCGTGATCCCGCAGGTTGCGACGTTGCAGCCGCTCACCGTGATGCTGCAATACAAGCGCAAGTTCTAAAAGGCGCAGCACCGCGCTTGCGGTCCGTACGGGGCCGGTTCAGGCTATCTGAACCGGCCCCGCTTATTTTGGATGCCAGATGCTGCCTGAGAATCACGCCCAACGTCGTGAGTTGAACGACGAAGTGCACGCCCGCCCGGCGGGCGCCTTGCGCGCCCCGTCGCGTATCAGCTACCTCGCCATGCTCTCACCCGCCGAGGCACGTGACGATGAATGGCGGCGGGTGCGTGAACTCGCCGCCTCACGCGGTGTGCGGGCACCCGTGGAGCGGGTCAATCATTTCAGTGCGGAACTCGGCGGCTTCCTCCTGCGCTTCGAGCGGCATAGTGAGTTCGCGCGCTACATGTTCGTCCTCTCCGGCGCGGGCCCGGATCCCTTCGAGCCGTCCGCCTTGTCGGCCGTTCCCGGGGAATTCGTCGCCGGCTTGCCGGGGCGCGTGATCGTCGCCGCGCACGGCGCCTTACTGGCGAGCGCCGCGGACGAGCCCGATTATGAAGGGATCTCGAAGCGTTGGTTTGGCGGCGAGGTGCTGATCGGCGCGAAGGTCGGCGATGAGGCCGCGGTCGCGCTGACCGACTTCCGGATCCGCGCCGACGGGTTCAGCCGATTCGTGGTGCTGGATCGAAACACCAGCGAACGCCAGGCGGGGCGGATCGTGCAGCGTGTGCTCGAAATCGACACCTATCGCATGATGGCGCTGCTCGCACTGCCCCTCGCGCGGGACCTCGCGCCGTTCTTCGCTGACTGCGAGCGCGAACTCGCCCAGGTAACGACGGTGCTCGAGAGCGCCGCTCATGGCGATGAGGCCGCCCTGCTCGAGCGCTTGACGCGGCTCGAAGGTCAGATCGAGGGCCGCAAGGCGGCGAGCGACTACCGGTTTTCGGCCGCCGCGGCCTACCACGATCTCGTGCAGCGGCGGATCGGTGAACTGCGGGAAAGACGGATTCTCGGCTTGCAGCCGTTCGGCGAATTTACCGAGCGGCGGCTTGCACCGGCGATGAACACCTGTCGCACGGCCGCAGCCCGCCAGGAGGCGCTCTCGCAGCGCGTGGCGCGGGCGAACCACCTGCTCGCGACGCGCGTCGACATTACGCGGGAGCGCCAAAACCAGCAGTTGCTCGAATCGATGAATCGTCGCGGCAAAGCGCAGCTGAAGCTGCAACAGACGGTCGAGGGTCTGTCCGTCGCCGCGATCACCTATTACATCGTCGGCTTGATCGGCCACGTGGCGGGCGGCCTCGATGCGCTCGGCTATCGGTTGGCGCCGGAACTCGTCATGGGTTTGAGCATCCCGCTCGTCGCCGGCCTGGCGGCATATGGCATGCACCGCATCCGGCACGCGATCAGCGTCAAGATGGGCTGAGAGAGGGGCTGCCGGCCGACGCGCAGCGCTCCGGTGCGCGAGGGCATCCGCCGCTGCGCGGGCAGATCACCGACGCCGCGGCGCCGAGCGCCTCGCCGATCCAGGCAATATTCAGGACCTGCGAAACCACCCGGATCTGCGCGGCGGCTGCGGCCGGTATCGTCCCGTCACCGCCACCCCTGCGGCATGACTGGGCGACGGCGGCCGTCACCGCATCCCCATCGAATCCCTGTGCTTCGAGCGCCGGCTGCAAATCGACGCCGACCGAGAGCACATGCAGCGCGTTCATCGCGTCGCGCGTAAGCAGCGAGTGGCAGCAGTACAAGCGGTCGCGGAGGCCATCGTGCATGATGGAGATCTGCGAGGTCGGCGTGCCGAGCGCGGCGCTTGCGGGCGGCGTCGCGTGCAGCAGCCGAAACACCGCCCAGCGTGGACAGGGATCCGACACACGACTCATGTTTCCCCAGGGCAGCGCGATGCCGTTCGCGCGATAAACCGCATTCAGATTTCCCGGTGGATAGGCATCGAAGAAATGCCAGTGCCGATAGGGAGAGACGGCGGTCATTCGACGCATCACCAGGGCCGCGGTGACGCCGAGCTTCGCGCCGGCCGCGACGCTGTGAGCCTCGCGGGTCAGGAAACGGCGAAACGGTACTCGTGGACACAGTAGTGCGCCGGCGAAGAAACTGCATTCGAAGTCGCGCCAGGCGTACAGAACGTCCTGGGCGCCCATTCCGGCCACATGACCGGAAGCGTCACGGTCGCGCGAGGGTGTTCCGCGGTGCGCCGAGATCAAACCATCACCGTTGTGAAGAATTTTATGCCCGGCGAAGAACGCCAAGTCGTATTTCAGGCGCGCCGGTTGGTTGCGCAATCGCTGATTGATGAACACCGTGCTCGGGGCTTCGAAGCGGGCCCGCACCTGCGCATCCTCCTCGTCGTCGAACCAGCGGATCCGCAGTCCGAGCGACTCGTATATCTCGGTGAGCGCGTCCACGTCCAGCGGCATGCGGCGCCGACCGGCGCTCTCCGCGGCGCGTTCGATGTCGGGAAAGTCATTGTGATGGGTTTCCTGCCAGACACGAATCAACAACTGGGCGAATTGCCGTCCGGTCGTGCCGGTCTGCGACAGCAGTTCGGGCAGCGCGTTCTGCAGCAGTTCGTGTGAGAACAGGAATGCCGGTTCCAGTGGCATCGCCGCCAGACCGCCGCGTTCGCGTCGCGGCGGAGGAGTTTCGATGTCGGTATTTTCATCGAGAAACCACCGCGACTCCTTGCCGAATATTCCGGCCAGCATGTTCAACATCTCCGGCGAGGGCGTCCTTTTGCCGGTCTCGACCATGCTGAGATAGGAAACGGAGGGTGCGGACGCCGCGTCGATCTGGACGCAGCGCGCCGAGAGTTCCTCGAGGGTCAGGCCGTTGCGCCGGCGCAGAGTGCGTAATTTTGCGCCGAGAAAATGCCCTTGACGAATCAGTCCGGCCACCACGCACGCCTCTTGTGAATTTCACATTGTAAAATTTCAATTGTGAATTTCTATGCCTTTTTACTTTACTCTGTTTCGAGCGGCGAAACCAACGACTCGAACGGAACTTCAAGGAGCCTTAAGATGAGCAAGCTGGCGAGCACTGCGGGACGACTGGCGGCGCAATGGAACACCGATGCGCGATGGAACGGCATCCGTCGCCCCTATTCGGCCGAGCAGGTCGTCAAGCTGCAGGGCTCGGTGCACATCGAACACACCCTCGCCCGCCTCGGCGCGGAAAAATTCTGGCGCTCGCTGCACGCGGAAGCGGTGATTGGCGCCCTCGGCTGCATGACCGGCAACCAGGCCATTCAGGCGGTGCAGGCCGGATTGCGGGCAATCTACTGCTCCGGTTGGCAGGTCGCCGGCGATGCGAACACGGCCGGGGAAGTGTATCCGGATCAAAGCCTGTATCCGGTCGATTCGGTGCCGAAGATGGTCGAACGCATCAACAACGCGCTGCTGCGCACCGACCAGGTGCAACACATGGACGGGGATGGCGCCATCGACTGGCTCGTGCCCATCATTGCCGATGCCGAGGCCGGATTCGGCGGCAATCTGAACGCCTTCGAATTGATGAAGGCGATGATCCGCGCGGGCGCGGCGGCGGTGCATTTCGAGGATCAGCTCTCGTCGGCGAAGAAATGCGGCCACATGGGCGGCAAGGTGCTGGTTTCGACCGACGAGGCGACCGCCAAGCTCGTCGCCGCGCGCCTCGCAAGCGACGTGCTCGGCGTGCCGACGGTGTTGATCGCGCGCACGGACGCCGACGCGGCGAACCTCTTGTTGTCGAACCACGACGAGCGCGATGCGCCGTTTCTCACCGGCGAACGCTCGAGCGAGGGCTTCTATCACGTCCGTGCCGGCCTCGATCAGGCCATCGCGCGCGGTCTGGCCTATGCGCCCTACGCCGACTTGATCTGGTGCGAAACCTCGCGGCCCGACCTCGCCCAGGCGCGGCGTTTCGCAGAGGCGATACAGCGCGAGTATCCCGGCAAGCTGCTTGCCTACAATTGCTCGCCGTCGTTCAACTGGCAGTCGAACCTCGGGCCGGATGCGATGAAGAACTGGCGCGAGGAGCTTGCGGCGATGGGCTATCGCTTCCAGTTCATCACGCTCGCCGGATGGCACGCACTGAACCTGGCGATGTTCGATCTTGCCTCGGCCTATCGCGAGGACGGTATGCTGGGCTATTCCCGGCTGCAGCAGCGCGAATTCGCATCCGAGGCGGCCGGCTACCGGGCCGTCAAACATCAGGCCTTCGTCGGCACGGGCTATTTCGACGCCGTCCAGACCGCGATCACATCCGGCCAGTGCTCCACGGCGGCACTTTCGGGCAGCACCGAGGAGGAGCAATTCTCGGTCGCGCACGACGGGGGTGGGCGCAAGCGTGCAGCCGGCTGAGCGAATCGCCGGACATTTTCACGCCTACAACGAAGAGTTCGGCCGCATCACGCGGCGGGCAGCCTCGCACTTCGTGAAGCGTGACTGGCGAGCCGCGCGCAGCGACTGCGTCGCGCGGATCGAGCTCTACGAGCAACGTGTCGCGGCCTGTCTGCGCTCGCTTCTCGACGAAGCCGCGGTCCGTCGTGAGGATCCGCGTTCGTGGTCCGAGATCAAGCGCGCCTACGAGCCGATCGTTGCCGGCCGCGCGGACAGCGACTTCTATCGAACGTTCTTCAATTCCGTGGGCCGGGATCTGTTCGGGACGGTCGGAGTCGACCCGGACCTTGAGTTCTGTTCGAGCAGCGGCCGCTCCGCGGGCCGCGTGCCGCTGCGCTTCCACGGCATCGACGCCTCGCTGGCCGACGGAGTACGCGAATTGCTCGAGGCACTGCCGTTCGCCGCGTCGCTGGGTGATTTCGACGGTGCCGTGCACAAGGTCAGCGCGCAAATCGGCCGCCATTACGAGGCCTACCGGCCGTCCGCTTCGCCCGAGTCGATCGAGGTCATCGAGTCGCTGTTCTACCGCGGTCACTCGGCTTTTCTCGTCGCCCGTCTCGTCGATGACGGTGCCGTGACGCCGTTGGTGATCGCCTTCTCGAATCCGCCCGAAGGTGTCCGCATCGACGAGGTGATGCTCTCGCGCGCGGACGTCGGATCTCTTTTCGGGTTCGAGCGATCCTATTTCCACGTCGATCTGCCGGTCGTCGGTGCGGCCATCACTTTGCTGCGCACCTTGATGCCGCGAAAATCGATCGACGAGCTCTACACCGTGTTGGGACGCGCGAAACAAGGCAAGACCGAGCGCTACTTCGCTCTGCAGCGGCATCTGCAGACCTCGATCGACAGCTTCGTGCACGCGCCGGGTGAGCGCGGTCTGGTGATGATCGTCTTCACGCTGCCCTCGCACGATCTGGTCTTCAAGGTCATTCGCGACCGCTTCGGGCCGCCGAAGGGCACGACCCGCGAAGAGGTGATCGAGAGATATCGATTCGTCTTCCAGCACGATCGCGCCGGGCGGCTGGTGGATGCTCAGGAATTCAAGCGTCTTCGTCTGCCGCGCGAGCGCTTCATGCCGGCGCTCAGCCGGGAACTGCTCGAGGATGCGGCACGAACGTGCCGTGTCGACGGCGACGACCTCATCATCGAGCATTGCTACATCGAAAGGCGACTGCGTCCGTTGAATCTGTTCCTGCGCGAGGCCGACCCGGCGGCCGCCGAAGCGGCGGTGATCGATTACGGCAACGCCTTGCGCGATCTGGCGGCGAGCAACATATTCCCCGGTGATCTGTTGCTGAAGAACTTCGGCGTGACGAACCACGGCGATGTGGTGTTCTACGATTACGACGAACTTTGCCTGTTGACGGATTGCGTGTTCCGCGATCTTCCCGGGGCGCGGTCCGATGCGGGCGAGTCCGACGAGGAACCCGGATTCTATGTCGGTCCGCACGACGTCTTTCCGGAGCAGTGGCTGCCGTTTCTTGCGATCCCCGCGCCGCTGCAGGAGGTGTTCCTGCGGCGGCACGGCGCCTTGCTCCGCGCCGCCTGGTGGCGCGACGCGCAGCGTGCGGACACCGCCGCCCTTCCCTGATCGCGCGCCGGTTGATGATCGCATTCCACAGCAAGCGGCAGTGCAGGCTTTACACGGCGAGGAGGCATGGCGGGAGCCCATCCCGCCGGCGGGAACTCAGCGCGCCAGGATCAGCACCGCGATCGACAGCAAACCCAGGGAGATCACCAAGGCGTTATTGCCCCAACGGGCGACTTTTT
>JABEVI010000283.1 GCA_013044085.1 Steroidobacteraceae bacterium | reverse complement strand
CGCTGAGCCGGTGACTTTGGGTGTATCCGGAACGGAGTAGCCCTGCGGTATGCCGACAATGGCACTGTTAGTCAGGAACTTGCTGTGCGTATAGCCCCAGTTCGTCGTAAAGCCGAACCCGTCGCCGAGATCGGCGCGGAATTCCGCCTCGAGCCCGTAGATGTTGGCGTTTCCGCCGTTCACGGTGAAACCGAAGCCGGCGATGTTGGTCGAGACCTGCGGATCGATCCAGCGTTCGAAATACCCCGTTAGGTTGAACAGGGCGCGCTGGTGCCAGAACTCGTTCTTGGTGCCGATCTCATAGTCCCACACCGAGTCGGGGTTGAACTGCGGCACGCCTTGACTGTTGACATTGGGGAAATTCGCAAGCGTCGTGTAAGTCGTGCCCGGCTGGGTTGGGGTCGCCGAAAGCTTCGCCTGCAGGCCGCACTGCTGGATCTGGACCAGGGACGTGGGCGCTGCGCATATCGCGGGCGTCACCGGATAGTTGTAACCGACGAAGGGTTGGCTGGTGCCGCCGAGGCGGAAGCCCTTGGCGACCGTGCCGTACACCATGTGATTCCTGTCGATCTGCCAGGTCAGGTTGAAGCGCGGATTGGTGCCGTTTGCGCCGCCGCTGGCGGTGGTGGTGAACGGTGCGTTGTTGCCGGCCACCGTCGGCGCTCCGCTCAAGAGGTTCGCGAAACCAATCGGCGTAAAGTCACCCCACTCGGTGTTGGTCTGGGCGTAGGAGTAGTGATACCAGCGTACCCCGACCGAAGCGGTGAGGCCGTGCATGAACTCCCACGAGATATTGCCGAAGAGGGCATTCTGCAGGATGGTCTGCGGTTGGTAGTCCACGTAGACGTTGGCGATGGGACCGGCCTGGGGATTGACGGACCACATGTCCCATTCGGAGTTCAGGTCCTGGTAGTAGTAGCCGGCCAACCATTGCAGCGGACTGTTGCCGGTGGAGGCGAGGCGCAATTCCTCGCTCACCTGCCGCGTGTAGTCGCGCTCCTCGACGCCCGGACCGAACGGTCCGGGGCCCGTCGGGCCGACGCCGCCGGCGGAAGTGTCGTACGGGAACGCCTGTGTCGCAGAGCCGAGGCCTGCTGAGCTCGCATTTTCCTCGGTGCCGTCCTGGGAAACCAACGCGTGATTCGACCACAGGCCCGTGATCGAAGTGAGGGCGATGTCCGGCGTGACCGCGTATTCAACCTTCAGGCTGCCGAGCGTGAAACGGTCCGTCTGTGGTTCGGAGGACTGATAGATCTCGTAATGGCCTTTCTGCGCCGGCATGCTCGGATTGGTTGGCGATCCGTTGACGTCCACTGCATTCGGGGCGTTCGCCGTGTCCTGCTGCCAGATGAGCATCGGTGTGATTTTCAGCTGATCATTCGGCTGATAGAGCAGGATGGCGCGGAACGAATCGTCCGTAGATGAATTGGCGTTCGATGTTGTCGAGAGGAGCGGTGCGGTGTAGAAATTGCTCGGCCGATAGCAGGGTGTGCTCGGGCAGGTGTCCGACTGTACCGACCCGTCGGCGAGCACGTAGCGATTCAGCCAGCCGCTCGTGGTGGTGTGCGAGCCGACGAGCCGCAGGGCGGCTGTCGATCCGTACGGCAGGTTCACCATGCCGTTCTGCGCGAAATTGATGCCGCCGCCGGAGCCGGTGTTCGAAACGGTCGTCTCTCCGGAGGCGTCGAAATTTCCCAGTTCTGGGCTGGCCGGAATCAGGCGGACCGTGCCTCCCATCGAACTCGAGCCGTAGAGAGTCCCCTGCGGGCCGTGCAGGACCTCCACGCGCTGCAGATCGTAGAGGTTCGGATCGATGATCACCTTGCCGAGCTGTTCGGATGCGGGTGCCGAGAGCGCGATATCATCGAGGTAGACGCCGACCATCGACGTGTTGCCTCCCGAGGAGTTCAGGCCGCGCATCTCGTACTCGGTCTCGTTGGGTCCCGACGTGCGCATCGACAGACCTGGGATACCCTGCGCCAGGGTGTTGAAGTCTGCCAGGCCGCGATCGGATATGTTGGTTGCGGTTAGCACCGTCATGCTGATCGGCGTGTCCTGTGCAAACGTCTTTCGCTTGGTCGCCGTGACGACGACCTCAGCGAGCTGGTTCGGGGCGGCAGGGCTCGGCTGTGCGTCGGCGGCAAAGGTTGCGGCGACGCCGGCGGACCCGAGAATGGCCGCCGCCGCGATGGCCAGCACCTGATTTTTGTGCACCATGATCATCTCTCCATTGCATGTCGCTTGGGACTCCCCGCCACCGCACTCGACGCGACGAACCTATTGGCTGGTAGCCCTGGGGAACGGTCTACGCAGACTGTATACGTTGTAATAATAAATTGCCAATTCAGCCACACTACAGCACAGATTTCGAAAAATCCCGTCTTTTATCAGAGCATATCGATAGTCGGAATTTGTCGCATGTGCGCCACAATCGGGCTCGTGCCGACCCTTTGGGTCGTCCCGGCAGTCGCCCAGTGCCGCCGGGGGTACGGCTTGCGCGGCCGCGACATCCATGCTGACATTGCCCGTCCGTTCCCTCGAGGAAATCGCCATGACGCGTGCGCGCCCGGCTCGCCTGCAGCACATCGTCGGCATCGGTGTCGACCGCATGGGCGCCCTCGCCGACGCCTCGGGTCGGGACTTTCTGCGCTTGGAGAACCTCGATACCGACATCCCTCCGGATCCGGCGGCGGTCGAGCGGACTCGCGAAGCTGCTGCCAACGACGCCGACAATAGTTATCTGCCTTTCGTCGGCCAGGCGCGGCTGCGCGCGACGGCCGCCCGGCATGTTGCACGGATGTCGGGTGTGCCGTATTCCGGCGAACGCAATTGCGTCATTTCGGCCGGCGGACTGTCCGGCATCCTGAACGTGCTGCTGGCGACGGTAGAGGTCGGCGACGAAGTCATCGTCACCGACCCGACCTACGTTGGGCTCATCAACCGCATCCGGCTCGTCGGTGGCGTGCCAAAGTTCGTGCCGTTCGTGTTCACGCCCGGCGGGCTATGGCGCCTCGACCTGCAAGCGCTGCGTGGCGCGATGGGACCTGAAGTGACGGCGATGCTTCTGATGTCTCCCTCGATGCCCTGTGGCGGCTACCTCGACGCGAGCGACTGGGCACTCGTCGCCGAACTGTGCGGCGCGCATGACCTCAACCTGATCCTTGATGCGGCAATGGAGCGGCTGCTGTTCGACGGTCGGCTCCCGCTCCATCCGGCGGCATTGCCGGGCATGGCGCAACGGACGATCACCGTGGGCTCGTGCGCCAAGGAACTGCGCATGATCGGCTGGCGGGTGGGATGGATCGTCGCGCCGGAACGCTTCATGCCCGACCTGGCAGCGGTTTCGCTCGCCAACGTCGTGGTGCCCGTCGGGATCGCGCAGGATGCGGTGGCGACTGCGCTGGGGAATTCCGCGAGCGGCATTGCGCCCTATGTCCAGGAACTGCAGACCCGCCGCGACGTGCTTGCGCGCGAGTTCGCCGGTCTGCCCTTCGGTTTGCCCGCTGGTGGCTGGTCGATGTTGCTGCGCGCATCGGACTTTGGCATCGACGGCGCCACGCTTTCGGCGCGCCTGCTCGAGCAGGGAGTCTGTGCCACGGCGATGTCCGGTTGGGGTGAGACCCACGGCGAGCAATATTTGCGTTTCGTATTCGCGAACGAACCGGTGCCGCGACTCACAGGCCTCGGTGCGCGGGTACGCGCTG
>JABEVI010000282.1 GCA_013044085.1 Steroidobacteraceae bacterium | reverse complement strand
CGGTGTGCGCTCGTCACCCGGGGTGCCGTCGGCCGGAATGCCGATGGTCGCCACGCTGCTGGTGTGCACGACGCGCTCGACACCGGCGGCGCGCGCCGCGGCGAGCACGTTGCGCGTGCCCTCGACATTCGTCCGGTACATCGGTCCCGGGTCCTTGGCGCCGAGCCGGTAGTCGGCGGCCACGTGGAACAGCGCCTCGCAGCCGGTCATCGCCGCGCGCAAAGACGCTGGATCGCCGAGGTCGCCTTCGACACATTCGACGGGAAGTGCGTCGAGATTGCGTCGGTCGGAGCCGGCCCGGACGAGTGCGCGCACGTCCCAGCCCCTGCGCGTCAGGGTGCGCCCGACGGCCGCGCCGACGAAGCCCGTGGCACCGGTGAGGAAAGCCTTCATGGGGGCGACTCCAGGCCCTTGCGGGCGATCGTGTCCAATGCCCGGCGGGCGTTCTGAAAGCGGCGGGCAAGCCGGATCAAACCGGACATCTCCCGCGGTGAGCGCAGGATGCCGGCCACGAGACGCCAGGGGCGCAGGCCGCCGGCGCGGCTCGCATCGAGTACCGCGCGAGGCAGAGCATCGCCCGCCGCGTCGACGACGACCCGTATGCACAGGAAGGGCAGGTGGCGGGCTGCCGCGACGCCCGCAATCGCGGCGCTCTCCATGTCGACCGCCGCAGCGCCGCTCGCCCGATGCGCTCCGGCTTTGGCGCCGATCCCCTCGATCGCCGCGGCGCACGACAGCAAGGCGCCGGCGGTGATGCGCAGGTGCGGAGCGAGCGCCGCATGCTGCCGTTCGCGCCATGCCGGCGTCGAGGCGAAGCGGCGGCCGTCCTCGGCGATGATCTCCACGGGCAGCAGGACGGCGCCTGCGGGCAGATCGGGGTCGAGGCCACCCGCCACACCCCAGCTGATGAGCGCGCCCGCGCCGGCGCTCACCAGCGCCCGGGCCGCCCGCTCGGCGGCTGCCTGGCCGATGCCGCTGACGATCAGGTTCACGCCATCCCGCAGTTCCGTGGCACCGACCCGCACGCGGTGCGCGCCGCGCAGCGCGCGCGCTTCAGCTCCGAGCGCCGCGACGACGCCGATGCGCTTCAACGCGTGGCTTCTCGGTGGGTGTGGGTGCGGTAGGCGGCCAGAGCCCAGAGCGGGAAGTAGGCCGAATAGCCGTGATAGCGCAGGTAGAAAACGCGCGGGAATCCCGGAGCGGTGAAGTGCGGGTCGCTCCAGAGTCCATCCCGGCCTTGCGCGTCCATCAAGTAGCCCGCCCCCCGGCGCATCGCCTCCGATCGCGCCTCGCCCGCGGCCGCGAGCGCGAGCAAGGCCCAGGCGCTCTGGTGCGGTGTGCTCGGCACTGTCGTGTGCGGGCTCGAGTAGCTGTCGTTGCTCTCGCCCCAGCCGCCGTCGGCATTCTGCCGGCTCTTCAGCCATTCGACTGCGCGTCGCACGGCTGGGTCGTGCGGGCCGACACCGGCCTGCGCAAACGCGGTCAGTACCGACCAGGTCCCATAGACGTAGTTCGTGCCCCAGCGACCGAACCATGAGCCGTCCGCTTCCTGCTCATGTCGCAGATGCTCGATCGCCCGCTCGCGGGCCCGCCGGTCCTCGGGACGAGCGACGCGCGCGAGCAAGGTGAGCACGCGGGCGGTAACGTCGCTGGTCGGCGGGTCGAGCAACGCGCCATGGTCCGCGAACGGGATCTGATTGAGGCGGTAATGGGTGTTGTCGACGTCGAAGGCGGCGAAGCCGCCGTTCGAACTTTGCATGCCGACCAGCCAGTCGAGCGCGCGGCGGATGCTTCCGGCGTATTCGCCGGATTTGCTCGACTGGTGCATCGCCCAGGCGACCACGGCGGTGTCGTCGAGATCCGGATAGTGTGGATTGGCGAACTGGAAGGCCCAGCCGCCGCCGGCCAATCCTCTGCGGTTGATCCGCCAATCGCCCGCGTCTTCCAGGAGTTGGTGAGGCAGCAGCCAGTCGAGGGCGCGGTTCGCCGCCGCGATCGAGGCCTCGTCGCCGCATTCCTGCATCGCCAGCGCTGCGAGGGCGGTGTCCCAGACCGGCGAGACGCAGGGCTGGCAATAGGCCGAGACATCGGTTTCGACGAGCAGCTTTTGCAGCGCCTTCTTCGCGGTGACGCGCCGCGGGTCATCGGCCGGATAGCCGAGGATCGTCATCACCTCGAGCGCGTTGACCATCGCCGGGAAGATCGCGCCGAGTCCGTCCTCGCCATTCAGGCGTTCGAGCATCCAGTTTTCCGCGCGCTTCATCGCGGCCGCGCGCATCGCCTTCGGGATCAGCGGATCGAGCGTGCGGAACAGGCGGTCGATGCCGAGAAATACGAGCGGCAGCAGACCGCCACGCTGGCGGCATTCCAGGAAATAATCGCGCTCGAGCTCCGGCGGCGTCGTGAACAGTTCGCGCACGTGCACCTGACGCGGATTCTTGGCGCACGGCTTGCGCGTGCAGAGCACGAACAGCGGCACCATCACCGTACGCGACCAATAGGACACCTTGTCGAGATGGAACGGAAACCAGCGCGGCAGGAGCATGATCTCGACCGGGATGTACGGCACGCCGCGCCAGGGAATTTCACCGAACAGGGCGAGCGCGATCCGCGTAAATACGTTGGCTCGAGCCGCGCCGCCGGCCTTGAGAATAGCCGCGCGGGCGCGGCGCATGTGCGGTGCATCCGCATCATCGCCGATCAATTTCAGCGCGTAGTAGGCCTTCACGGAGCAACTGATGTTGAACTCGCCGCCGTGATAGAGCGGCCAGCCGCCGTGATCCGCCTGATGCGCACGCAGATACTCACCGATCTTCGGCTCGAGCGCCGTGTCGATCTCGTCGAGGAAGTGCATCATCAGCACATATTCGGCCGGAATCGTGCAGTCGGCTTCCAGTTCGAACAGCCAGTGACCCCGCTCATCCTGGCGCGCGAGCAGCGCATCTCTGGCCGCCGAGATCGCGCCGTCGAGGCGCGGATCGGCGCCGAGCAGCGGGCTTGGAGCGGCGTTCATGCGCCGCCGCTCCCGGCGACGGGCGCATTCTCGGGCGCTGCGGGCCTGGGCGCCGGGGCGGGCAGACTGGCGAGCGGCAGCCCGCGGGCCGCGTACGCGAACAGGCGGCGCAACATCCAGTCGCTGCGCACGCACAGATCCGTCAGCAAGCGAGTCATCGCCACCGCGAAGTGCGAGACCTTGACCTCGCGGCCCGCGGTGAAGCGCGGATTTTCGTCGATATTGCGCAGCGTGAGAACCGCGAGGCCGACCGCCCACAGGCAGAAGCGCCTGATGCCGGTCTCGGAGCGCGGAATCAACAGGGTGTATTCGAGGGCGTTGCGTAGGTGCGCATGCGCAACGCCGACCAGTTCATGCAAGCCGCCTGCAAACCCTTCGGCATGCGGTTCGGCCTCGAGTCGCTCCAAATCGACCCCATGTCGATCGAAGACTTCCCGGGGCAGCCAGCAGGCGCCGCGGGTGCGGTCCTCCCAGACATCCTTCAGGATGTTGGTCATCTGCAGCCCCTGGGCGAAGGACACGGCCCGCGCTTGCATCGCGGCATGGTTGCGCTTGAGCGCAGGCGAATGTTCGCAGAACAGCTCCGTCAGCATTTCACCGACCACGCCGGCGACGTAGTAGCAGTACTCGTCCAGGTCGCTCGTCCGCGCCAGGCCGCGCCGGCTGGCGTTGGTCTGGAAGCGCGGCATTCCCTGGCACATCAACCCGACGCAACGTTCGATCGCGGCACGCTGCGCCGCGCTGAAGCGGGCGGTCATCCGCAGCACCGCGTCCATATGGCTCACCAGATCACGCTCGGCCGGCAGAGTGCTGTCGGACAGGCGCCGATTCAGATCGCCGGCGAGCGCAGCGGCATCGCCGAGGCCGGCGGTGACGCTGCGGAAACGCTCCAGGAATTCGAGCGTCTCGGCCGGCGCGATCGCCGGTTCATCCTCGATCGTGTCGGCGATCCGGCACAACAGATAGGCGTTGGTGACCGCGGTACGCAGGTCCGCCGGCAACTGCGGGATCGTCAGCGCGAACGTGCGTGACACATGCGGCAGGATCTGCCGTTGATAGGCGTCATCCTCCATGCCGGTGTCCATCGCCTGGGCTCTGTCTCAGCCCGATGCCTTCGCCTTGGCCTT
>JABEVI010000073.1 GCA_013044085.1 Steroidobacteraceae bacterium | reverse complement strand
CCGGCGCCGCCCCCGGCGCCGCCGGGAGGCGGATTCCGAAGCGCCGCCCGTGATGACACAGGCTCGCCGCGGCTGAAGTATTACCCCTGACAGCAGCCACCGCTCTTGCTGCGGCGCAGCGGTGTTCTTGACAGGCGGCGGGCGGGTTCCTACAATCGCCGGCCTTTGTCGCCGGGCAACTCGTCCCGCGTCAGATTGTTTGATCAAAACCGAGCCGCCTCATCGGGGACGGCTCTCAAAGGCATTGGGCGTCTAAAAAGGTACTTATGGCGACGACGACACAGTTGATCCGCACGGGCCGCAATGAGCCTGCGTGGAAATCGAAGGTTCCGGCATTGGCGGCGTCGCCGCAAAAGCGCGGCGTATGCACGCGTGTCTACACGACGACCCCGAAGAAACCGAATTCGGCGCTGCGAAAGGTCTGCCGTGTTCGCCTGACCAACGGCTATGAAGTGTCGAGTTACATCGGCGGCGAGGGACACAACCTCCAAGAGCACTCCGTCGTGCTGATTCGCGGCGGCCGCGTCAAGGATTTGCCAGGCGTGCGATACCATACGGTGCGAGGCGCGCTCGATTGCGCTGGCGTCAACGACCGCCGTCAGGGACGGTCGAAATATGGCGCCAAGCGTCCCAAGAAGTGAAACGGAAATAGAGAACACGTATGTCCCGTAGAGCAGCAGCGCCTCATCGCACGATCCTCCCCGACCCGAAATTCGGCAACGACATGTTGGCGAAATTCATCAACATGGTCATGGAGCGTGGCAAGAAGTCGGTCGCCGAAAAGATCGTCTATGGAGCGATCGATCGGATAGGCGACAAGACCGGTCGGCCCGGGGGCGAGGCGATCGGCGTGTTGCAGCAGGCGCTGGACAACGTCAAGCCGGTCGTCGAGGTCAAGTCCAGGCGCGTCGGTGGTGCCACCTACCAGGTGCCGATCGAAGTGCGCACGAACCGTCGCCAGACGCTGGCGATGCGCTGGGTCATCGAGGCGGCGACCGATCGCAGTGAGAAATCGATGGCACACCGTCTTGCCGCCGAATTGATGGAGGCGGCCGAGAATCGCGGTGCCGCGGTGCGAAAGCGCGAAGATACGCACCGCATGGCGGAGGCCAACAAGGCTTTCGCGCATTATCGCTGGTGATGCGATGCGGCGGCGCGACTGCCGCGCCGCCGCAGCCTGAGGACACGACCGTGGCACGTACGACGCCCATCGAGCGCTACCGGAACATCGGTATATCCGCTCACATCGACGCCGGCAAGACCACGGCCACCGAACGCATCCTGTTCTACACGGGTGTGTCCCACAAAATCGGCGAAGTCCATGACGGCGCGGCCGTGATGGACTACATGGAACAGGAACAGGAGCGCGGGATCACGATCACCGCGGCGGCTACCACCTGTTTCTGGAAGGGGATGGAAAAACAATTCCCCGAGCACCGCATCAACATCATCGATACGCCGGGCCACGTGGACTTCACGATCGAGGTCGAGCGCAGCCTGAGGGTGCTGGATTCCGCGGTCGCCGTCTATTGTGCCGTGTCCGGCGTGCAGCCGCAGTCCGAAACGGTATGGCGCCAGATGAACAAGTATCACGTACCGCGCATCGCGTTCGTGAACAAGATGGACCGGGCCGGCGCGGACTTTCTGCGGTGTGTGGAGCAGATCCGCACGCGGTTGCGCGGCAATCCGGTGCCGATCCAGCTGCCCATAGGCGCCGAGGATCGTTTCCAGGGCGTCGTCGACCTGATCAAGATGAAGGCCCTATGGTGGGACGACGAAACCCAGGGGATGAAATTCGAGTACCGCGACATTCCCGCCGAGATGCGCGAGGAATGCGATGCGTGGCGCGCCAAGATGATCGAGGCGGCGGCCGAGGGCGACGAGGAACTCGTCGAGAAGTACCTCGAAAGCGGTCAGCTGGACGACGCGCAGATCAAGCGCGGACTGCGCGCGCGCGCGCTAAAGAACGAGATCTGCCTGGTGACCTGCGGCTCGGCGTTCAAGAACAAGGGTGTGCAGGCGGTGCTCGATGCCATCATCGAATACATGCCATCGCCGGTCGAAGTTCCGGAAGTCAAGGGTCAGGGCGAGGGTGCCGAGCCGTTGCTGCGGCACGCCTCCGACGAGGAGCCGTTCGCGGCGCTTGCGTTCAAGATCCTGAATGACCCGTTCGTCGGCAACCTGACGTTTTTCCGGGTTTACTCGGGCACGTTGAATTCCGGCGACCAGGTGTTCGTGCCGAACAAGAACCGCAGCGAGCGCATCGGCCGGTTGCTGCAGATGCATGCAAGCGACCGTTCGGAGATCAAGGAAGTGCGCGCCGGCGACATCGCCGCCGCGGTCGGACTGAAAGACGTGACCACGGGCGATACGCTCTGTGACCCCGGGCACGTGATCGTTCTCGAGAAGATGGAGTTTCCGGATCCCGTGATTTCGGTCGCGGTCGAGCCGAAAACCAAGGTCGATCAGGAGAAGATGGGTCTTGCCCTGCAGCGCCTCGCGAAGGAGGATCCTTCGTTCCGTATGCATACGGATCCGGAATCCGGTCAGACGATCATCTCGGGAATGGGAGAGTTGCACCTCGAGATCATCGTCGACCGCATGAAGCGCGAGTTCAAGGTGGAGGCGAACGTTGGCAAGCCGCAGGTCGCCTATCGGGAGACGATCCGCGCGAAAGTCGAGTCCGAGGGCAAGTTCGTGCGTCAATCCGGCGGTCGCGGCCAGTATGGCCACGTCTGGCTGCGGATCGAGCCGCGCGAGGCCGGCGCCGGCTACGAGTTCGTCAATGGAATCGTCGGCGGCGCGGTGCCCCGCGAATTCATCCCGGCGGTCGACAAGGGCGTCCAGGAAGCGGTGCAAACCGGCGTCATCGCCGGCTATCCGATCGTCGATGTCAAGGTCACGATTTTCGACGGCTCCTTCCACGACGTCGATTCGAACGAAATGGCGTTCAAGATCGCCGCGTCGATGGGATTCAAGGACGGCTTTCGAAAAGCCAAACCGGTTCTGCTCGAACCGATCATGAAGGTCGAGGTCGTCACGCCCGAGGACTACTACGGGGATATCGTCGGCGATCTGAATCGCCGCCGCGGCCAGATCATCGGCATGGAGGAATCGCCCTCCGGAAAGGTGGTCACCGCGGAGGTGCCGCTTGCGGAGATGTTTCAGTATTCCACCGCGATGCGCTCGATGAGCCAGGGGCGCGCGAACTACACCATGGAGTTCGCCAAGTACATGGAAGTGCCGAGCAATGTCGCCGAAGCCGTGATGAAGAAGGCTTCGTAGAGTCACAACGTCCACAAATTTCAAGAGGTATCAGCCGTGTCGAAGGGGAAGTTTGAGCGAACGAAGCCGCACGTGAATGTGGGGACGATTGGTCATGTGGACCATGGCAAGACGACCCTGACGGCGGCGCTG
>JABEVI010000281.1 GCA_013044085.1 Steroidobacteraceae bacterium | reverse complement strand
GAGAAGTACATGGCCGGCGCGGTGCGCGTCGGCAACCACGAGGAGGCCCTGCTCGGCTGGGCGCATGACTTCAACCCGACCTGGCGCTTCCAGCTCGACTACCAAAGCGGCAAGGAAAACTTCTTCACGGTCGGATTCACCTGGAATATCACCCATTCGTGGCAGGTCAATCCGGCCATGTACCTGTCGAACGACCACACGCACGCCGTCGTCGGCTATGTGGTATTCACATACACCTTCCCGCTCTGGTAACACCGCGCGACCGGCAAATGATCTATGCTGGCGGCTGTCGCAGGAGCGATGGGCGCACGGCAGGCCAGGTGCCTGCCAAGAGGCAGGATGCGCAACGGTGATGTGCAGCGGACAGTGTCGGTATCGCGGCGATCCCGAGCCACGGCGCTCGGCGCGACGCTCGCGCTGCTCGGCGCGTTCTTCGCCATCACCACCGCCACCGCGACAACGGCTGCGCCGGCGGGGGGCCCGATGGTGGCGCAACTGACTTTGGACGGCCCGATCGGACCTGCGAGCGCGGAATATATCCGCGATGCGTCGCGGCGCGCCGTGGCCGGCGGTGCGGTCGCGATCGTGCTGCGCCTGGACACTCCCGGCGGACTGCTCGAATCGACGCGGCGGATCATCAGCACGATGCTCGCGTGCAGGATCCCGGTGCTGGCCTACGTCTCGCCGGGCGGCGCCCGCGCGGCCTCCGCGGGCACCTACATCCTCTACGCGGCGCAAATCGCCGCCATGGCGCCGGCAACTCACGTCGGCGCCGCAACGCCGGTGAGCCTCATCGGCAAGCCGGGCTCCGGCGCCGGCAGCGGTGATACCGAAACCCGCAAGATCCTGAACGATTCGATCGCCTATATCCGCTCGCTCGCGCAACTGCGCGGACGCAACGCGGACTGGGCCGAACAGGCGGTGCGCGGCGCCGCCACCCTGACCGCCGACGAAGCGGCGAAGCAGCATGTGATCGATTTCGTCGCAGCCAACGTCGCCGACCTGCTCGCACAGGCGAACGGCCGCGAAGTGCGGGTCGGCCTGCGGACGGTGCGCCTGCAACTCGTGCCCGCGACGCTGCGCGACTACCCGCCCTCGCTGCGCAACCGTTTCCTTGCGATCATCACCGACCCGACCATCGCCTACCTGTTGTTGCTGGCCGGAATCGTCGGCCTGTTGCTCGAAGCGACCCATCCGGGGGTGTTCTTTCCAGGGGTCGCCGGCGGCATCTGCCTGCTGATCGGGCTGTATGCGCTGCAACTGCTGCCCGTGAGCTTCGCCGGATTGGCGTTGATGGCGCTCGGCATCGCGATGCTGGTCGCCGAGCCGTTCACGCCCACCGGCGGTGCGCTCGGCTTCGGCGGCGCGATCGCCTTCGTGCTCGGCTCGGTCATGCTCATGAACACCGCCGTACCCGGTTACGGGGTGAATGTCGGCCTGATCGCCGGCATGGCGATCGGCGCCTCCGGTTTCGTCGCCCTGATCATGCGGCTCGCCGTGCGTGCCCGTCGGGCGCGGCCGCTCCTCGGCGACCAGGCGATGACCGCGGAAATCGTCGAGCTGCTCGAACCCATCGCGGCTAACGGCGAAGCCTGGGCGAGCGTTCATGGCGAACATTGGCGCGTGCGCTGCGACACGGCGCTGCCCGCCGGCGCCCGAGCGCACATCGTGCGCAGACAGGGTATGGTGCTTTGGATCGCGCCCTCGTGAACTCAACCCAGGAAGGACCGCCATGTTCTACTCGATCGATGTGTTGCTGATCCTCGGCGCGATGCTGCTGGTCGCCTCGGTCAGAGTCCTGCCTGAATACCAACGTGGCGTCGTGCTAACGCTGGGACGCTACACCGGCACCAAGGGACCCGGACTCGTGCTCCTGATTCCGATCGTGCAGCGCATGCTGCGGGTCGATCTTCGGGTCACCGTGATGGACGTGCCGCCGCAGGACGTCATCTCACGCGACAACGTCTCGGTGCGGGTCACCGCGGTGGTTTACTTCCGGGTGATCGAACCGGAGAAGTCCGTGCTGCAGGTGGCGGATTTCTTCCAGGCCACCAGCCAGCTCGCGCAGACGCGGCTTCGCTCGGTGCTCGGCCAGCACGAGCTCGACGAAATCCTCTCGCAGCGTGAATCGATCAACCGCACCCTGCAGACGATACTCGATGAGGCCACGGATTCGTGGGGGATCAAGGTGGCGAACGTCGAGATCAAGGACGTCGATCTCAACGAAACGATGGTCAGGGCGATCGCGCGGCAGGCCGAGGCCGAGCGCGAACGGCGCGCCAAGGTCATTCACGCCGAGGGCGAGATGCAGGCCGCGGAGAAGCTGCGCGATGCGGCAGCGATGCTGTCGCAACAGCCCCAGGCTCTGCAATTGCGCTACCTGCAGACGCTCGCCGACATGTCGAGCAACGGCAAGTCCTCGACGATCGTCTTTCCGCTGCCGCTCGACCTGATAAGGCCGATGCTGTCCGCGCAACCCGCTCCAACGGCGGGCGCATGATCGAGCCGTCCGATCGACGGCCGCTGAGGATCACGGTCAACGGCATCGCCCGCGACGTCGAGGTCGAGGCGCGCGCGGCGCATGCACCGTCTGGCTCGACGGCGCACCGGTCTGTTCATGCATGCTGCTCGCCGTCGATGTCGGCGAGCGGCCGGTGACGACGATCGAAGGCCTCGCACCGGCCGATGGGCTGCATCCGCTGCAGCAAGCCTTCATCGATGCGGACGCCGTGCAGTGCGGCTTCTGCACCTCCGGCATGCT
>JABEVI010000009.1 GCA_013044085.1 Steroidobacteraceae bacterium | reverse complement strand
GCGGCTTCCGGATCTACAAGGCCGCCGGCTGCAGCCAGTGCACGGACGGCTACAAGGGTCGCACCGGCATCTACCAGGTCATGCCGGTCACGGACGCGATCGGCCGGATCATCATGGAGGGCGGCAGTGCGATCAATATCGCCGATGAAGCCACCAAGCACGGCATCTGGAACCTGCGCCGCGCCGGTCTGCAGAAGGTCAAGGACGGTCTGACGAGCCTCGAAGAGATCAACAGCGTCACGATCGATTGAACATTTGAGCCGAGGGTGAGGATCGAGACATGGCGATAACGGCGGCTGCCGGCAGCAAAAAGGACGTCCAGTTCCTCTGGGAGGGCAAGGACAAGCGCGGCAACAAGGTGCGCGGTCGGGCGCTCGCGGCGAGCGAGGCGGCGCTGCGCGCGGACTTGCGGCGCCAGGGTGTCGCACCGACCCGCGTCAAGACGCAGCGCGCGCGCGCCTTCAGCGGTGGCAAGCCCTCGGCCGAGGACATCGCGGTGTTCAGCCGCCAGCTCGCGACCATGATGGCGGCCGGCATTCCCATGGTCCAGTCGCTCGAAATCGTCGGCAACGGCCACGAAAAGCCGGCGATGCAAAAGCTCATCCTCGACATCAAGGCGAACATCGAGGGCGGCAGCACGCTGCATGAATCGATTGCCAAGCATCCGCTGTACTTCGATGATCTGTTCGTGAACCTGGTCGAGGCGGGCGAACAGGCCGGCGCGCTCGAGACCTTGCTCGACAAGATCGCGACCTACAAGGAAAAGACCGAGGCGCTGAAGAAAAAGATCAAGAAGGCGCTGTTCTATCCGACCGCGGTCATGGCGGTCGCCATCATCGTGATGGTCATCCTGCTGATCTTCGTGATCCCGCAGTTCGAATCGCTGTTCAAGGGTTTCGGGGCCGACCTGCCGGCGTTCACGCAGATGGTGGTGAACCTGTCGCACTTCGTGCAGCACAACGGCTGGTGGATCCTGGTGCTCGCCGGCGGCGCGATCTACACCTTCATCTACTTCAAGAAGCGCTCGCGCAACATGCGTCGCGCGCTCGACCGCATGCTGCTGCACGTGCCGGTGATCGGACCGATCATGGTCAAGGCGGCGATCGCGCGCTTTGCGCGCACCCTCTCGACGATGTTCGCGGCCGGCGTGCCGCTCGTCGAGGCGATGCAGTCGGTCGCCGGCGCGACCGGCAACATCGTCTATGAAGAAGCGACGCTCCGGATGAAGGACGAGGTCGCCACCGGCCAGCGGCTGCAGCGCGCGATGGACAACACTGGTCTGTTCCCGAACATGGTCGTGCAGATGATCGCGGTCGGCGAAGAATCCGGCTCCCTCGACCAGATGTCGAGCAAGGTGGCCGAGTTCTACGAGACCGAGGTCGATGCGGCGGTGGACGGCATGTCGAGTCTGCTCGAGCCGCTGATCATGGTCGTGCTCGGCGTGCTGGTCGGCGGCATGGTGATCGCGATGTATCTGCCGATATTCAAGCTCGGCCAGGTGGTCGGCTAGCCGGATTGCGCATGGGTAACGAACTGACGGCGTTGTACGCCGGGAGCGGCGCGCTGTTCGCGGTATCCGCCGGCATCCTCGGCCTGCTCGTCGGCAGCTTCCTGAACGTTGTCATCTACCGTCTGCCGTTGATGCTCGAGCGGGGCTGGCGCGCCGAAGCGGCGGATTTGCTGGCCGCCGCCGACGCCGCCCACGCCGCGACGCTGCCCGCCGACCCGGGGCCGGCCTTCAACTTGCTCGCCCCCCGTTCAGCCTGCCCGCACTGCAAAACGCCCATCAAGGCCCACCACAATGTGCCGGTGCTGAGCTGGCTGTGGCTGCGCGGACGCTGCGCGGCCTGTGAGGCGGGCATCTCGGTGCGTTATCCGGCGGTGGAACTCGCGACCGCGCTCGCCTCGGCGACCGTCGCCTGGCATTTCGGCTTCGGGCTCCCCGCGGCCTGCGCGCTGCTCGTGACCTGGACCCTGATCGCGCTCGCCGGCATCGACATCGATCACCAGCTCCTGCCCGACGGGCTGACCTTGCCCTTGATGTGGGGTGGTCTCGCCGCTGCGGCGCTGCTCGGCCACGGGGCAGCAGGCGGGCTGCCGCTCGGCCCACGCGCATCGATCCTCGGCGCGGCCGCCGGCTACCTGTCCTTGTGGCTCGTGTTCCACGCCTTCCGCGCCGTGACCGGCAAGGAGGGGATGGGATACGGCGACTTCAAGCTGTTCGCGGCGCTCGGCGCCTGGCTCGGCTGGCAGCTGCTACCGCTCGTCCTGGTGCTCGCGGCGGCCGCCGGGGCGGTTCTCGGCATCGCCCTGATCGTGTTTCGCGGCCGGGACCGGGCCGCACCGCTGCCATTCGGGCCGTATCTGGCGATGGCCGGCTGGCTCGCGATGCTCTATGGCAGCTCGATGATCGACTCGTACCTGCATGTCTCCGGACTCGCCCGCTAAACCACGGTCGCCCTTGCGGGTCGGGCTGACCGGCGGCATCGCCAGTGGCAAGACGAGCGCGGCGC
>JABEVI010000280.1 GCA_013044085.1 Steroidobacteraceae bacterium | reverse complement strand
CGCGGCGAGGGCTTGATCGGCCTCGGCAAGGCCCCGGACGGCAACTCCTCGCAGGTGATCCGCTTCATCTGCGAGGAGTGAATGCCTCGATCCGCTGCAACGTCTCGCCGAGTTCGCGCTTCAACGCCTGGGGTAAGCGCTCGCCGAACTCATCGAAGTACGCGCCGATCGCCGCAAGTTCCTCGCGCCAGGACTGTGGATCCACAGCCAGCAGTTCCTCGAGGACCGATTCGCCGATCGCGAGTCCCCGCGTGTCCAGATCGCTCGGACCCGGAAGCTGCCCGATCGGGGTGTCGACGGCCCCGGCGCGGCCTTCGCAGCGCTCGATGATCCAGCGCAATACCCGCATGTTCTCGCCGAAACCGGGCCACAGGAACCGGCCGTCCTCGCGTTGGCGGAACCAGTTGACGTGGAAGATCTGCGGCGGGTGTTCGAGTGCCGCGCCGACCCGGATCCAGTGATCCCAGTAGTCGGCGAAGTTGTAACCGGCGAAGGGTTTCATCGCCATCGGATCGCGGCGCACGACCCCGACCGCGCCGGTCGCCGCCGCGGTGGTTTCCGAGGCGACTCCGGCGCCGATGAGCACGCCGTGCGCCCAGCCGCGGGCCTGATAGACGAGCGGTGCGAGCGAACGGCGCCGGCCGCCGAACACGATGGCCGAGATCGGCACGCCGCCGGCGGCCTCGGCGGCCCGTGAATAGCTCGGGTTCTGCGTCGCCGCCACCGTGAATCGCGAATTCGGGTGAGCCGCCGGTCCGTTCGCCGGATCGTATGCGCGGCCCTGCCAGTCGAAGGCCGGCTTGCCCTCGTGCAGACCCTCCCACCACGGTTCTCCGCCCGCGGTCAGCGCCACGTTCGTGAACAGGGTGTCGCGCCGGATCGTCTCATAGGCGTTGCGGTTGGTCTTCGGGTTGGTGCCGGGCACGACGCCGAAGTAGCCGGACTCCGGGTTGATCGCGTACAGACGGCCGTCCTTGCCTGGGTGCAGCCAGGCGATATCATCGCCGATCGTCCACACCTTCCAGCCCGCATAGCTCGCCGGCGGGATCAGCATCGCCAGGTTCGTCTTGCCGCAGGCCGAGGGAAACGCGCACGCCAGGTAGTGCGTCTGTCCGCTCGGGCTCTCGATGCCGACGATGAGCATGTGCTCGGCGAGCCAGCCTTCGCTGCGCGCCTGCCAGCTCGCGATGCGCAGGGCGTGACATTTCTTGCCGAGCAGGGCGTTGCCGCCGTAGCCGGAGCCGTAGCTCTTGATCATCGACTCTTCGGGGAAATGCACGATGAAGCGCCGCTCAGGATCGAGTTCGCCGACCGAGTGCAATCCCTTCACGAAGGTGCCCTCACGCGCGATGCGCTCGAGCGCCGCGCGCCCCATGCGGGTCATCAGGCGCATGTTGAGGACGACGTAGGCGCTGTCGGTGATCTCGACGCCGCCGCGCGAGAACGGCGAGTCGATGGGGCCCATGCAATAGGGCACGACGTACAGCGTGCGCCCGCGCATGCAGCCGCGAAACAGATCGTCCATCTTGCGATGCGCCTGCGCCGGCGCCATCCAGTGATTGTTCGGGCCCGCAT
The DNA here is from genome assembly GCA_013044085.1 of Steroidobacteraceae bacterium. Lineage (GTDB taxonomy): Bacteria > Pseudomonadota > Gammaproteobacteria > Steroidobacterales > Steroidobacteraceae > Bog-1198. Next base: position 44,107 of record JABEVI010000280.1, on the reverse strand, counting down.
CCTCGCGATCCCGCGTACAGACGTAAGTGAGGTGCTCGACCCGCGCGACGTCGTTCGGATCGGAGCGATACAGGAAGCAGCCCGGATGCGTGTCCGCATTCAGTGGCAACATCTCGCCGTTGCCGACCAGTAGCTGTTGCAAGCTGCGATATTCCGCCTCGCTGCCGTCGCACCAGTGTACCTTCGCCGGCAAGGTCAATCGCGCGACGTCCGCGACCCAGACGGCGACCTCGTGGCTGATCACGGACAGGGGCGTGAGGTGCTCGGGTGCGGTGGCCATGAAAGTCCTTAAAGCGCGGATGGTTCGCAGATAAGATCCCGGCGTCAATCATAGCATACGTATAAATAGCTTTTAAATCATTGGTTTACGAGGAACCCTGTGATGCGAAAAATGCTCGCCCTGGCGCTCGTCGCGAGCCTCGTCGATCCGGCCGCCCGCGCCGCGTCCCCTGCGTCCGTGGGACCGGCGCCGACCGTGGGTCCTCAAGCCTCGCTCGCGATCATCATCAAGGCTCGAGTGGTCCACTCGAGCCTCGTCGATGGCCGCAGGCAGGTGCGCTTGGTGCCGGCCGATCGGGTCGTGGTCGGCGATCCGGTCGTCTACACGCTCGCCGTGCACAACGAGGGTCTGCGACCGGCGAACGGTGTCGTCGTCACCAGTCCGATCCCCGGCCGGATGCGCTACTTGGGCGGCACGGCGGTCGGACCGGGTGCGCAGGTGAGCTTTTCGGTCGACGGCGGCCGCACCTACGGTCAGCCGCAGACCTTGCGGGTGCCGGGCGTGCATGGCGTCCTGCGGCGCGCGCTGCCGGCCGACTACACCGATATTCGCTGGATCCTGCAGGACACGCTGCAGCCCGGGTCGGTCGCGTTCGTGCGCTTCACGGCGGTGTTGCGCTGAAAAAGGCACCAAAAATGTGCAGCCGAAGGCGGCGCAACGTCGTAGTCTGAGCGCCGACCATGAGCACTGAGATCTCCGAGTTGTTCGCGCCTGAGGGTGTGCTCGCGCGCGCCTTGCCGGGCTACCGTTTCCGGCCCGAACAGGCCGCGATGGCCGAGGCGGTGGCGCGGGCGCTTGCCCTCGGCGAGTCCTTGCTGGTCGAGGCGGGCACCGGCACGGGGAAGACCTTCGCGTATCTCGTGCCCGCGATGCTCTCGGGCCGGCGCGTGATTCTCTCGACCGGCACCCGCACCCTGCAGGACCAGCTCTTCCGGCGCGATCTGCCCTTGCTTGCGCGCGCCCTCGGCCGTCCCGTGCAGGTCGCCTTGCTGAAGGGCCGCGCCAACTATCTGTGCCGGCATCGGCTGGATCTGGCGAGCCGCCAGATCGCGCTTCCCGGCCTCGCGCGTTGGGCGGCGAGCACCAAGAGCGGCGATTTGAGCGAGTTCGAGGATCTGCCGGAACATTCGCCCATCGGCCCGCTGATCACCTCGACGCGCGAGAATTGTCTCGGCCAGGAGTGCCCGCGTCACGCCGACTGCCACGTGCTCGAGGCGCGTCGCCAGGCACAGGACGCCGACCTCGTGGTCGTCAATCATCACCTGCTGCTCGCCGATCTTGCCTTGAAGGAGGGCGGATTCGGCGACCTGCTGCCCGAAGCCGACGCGCTGATTCTCGATGAAGCGCACCAGGTGCCGGACATCGCCGCGCAGTTCTTCGGTCAGATCTGGTCGGCGCGGCAGATCGAGACCTTGCGCCGCGATGTGCTCGCCGCGCTCGAGGCCGCCGCCGTGCCCGCGCCGCCCCTGATCGCGGCGTTCGAGGCGATCGATGCGCGGCTCAAGGCCTTGCGCGCGACGCTCCCCGGCGTCGCCGCGCGCCTCGATTGGGCGCAGCTTCCCGATGCCTTCCTCGATGAGCTTTCGGACCTCGAACGCGCGCTCGGCGAGATCGGCACGCAGCTCGAGGGTCTAGGCGCCGGACCGGGCGTCGCCAACGGCGCACGGCGCGCCCAGGCGTGCGCCGCGACGCTCGCCGCGCTGCGTGCGAATTCCGATGAGGCCGGGGTGCGCTGGGTCGAGGTCGGCGCCGCAGGCCTCGTGCTGCAGTTCACGCCGTTCGAGGTCGCCGAGCGCCTGCGCGAGCGCATCGAGGCCACGGGCTCGACCTGGATTTTCACCTCCGCGACCCTCGCACTGGCCGGGGATTTCTCGCACTTCGCGACGCGCATCGGCCTGCCCGAGGCGCGCACGCTCGCGATCGACAGTCCGTTCGATTTTCGCGCGCAGGCGCGCATTTTTCTGCCGCCGCGCATGCCCGAGCCGCAGTCCCCGCGCTATGCGGCGGCCTTCATCGAGGCCTGCGCGCCGCTGCTCGAGGTGAGCGGCGGCCGCGCCTTCCTGCTCTACACGAGTCATCGGGCGCTCGCCGAGGGCGTCGAGTGCCTGCGCCGGCGCTTTCCGCAGCCACCGTTCCCCGTGCTCGTTCAGGGCGAGGCGCCGCGCGAGACGCTGCTCGCGCGCTTTCGCCAACTCGGCAACGCGGTGTTGCTGGCGACAGGCAGCTTTTGGGAGGGCGTCGACGTCAAGGGCGAGGCGCTGTCGATCGTCGCCATCGACAAGCTGCCGTTCGCGGCGCCGGATGATCCGCTGCTCGCCGCGCGGCTCGAGGGCATTCGCCGCCGCGGCGGCAACGGCTTTCTCGAGCAACAACTGCCGCGCGCCGTGCTCGCCTTGAAACAGGGCGTGGGCCGCCTGATCCGCGATGTCGAGGACTTCGGGGTGATCGTGATCGGCGATCCGCGGCTGCAGAGCAAATCCTACGGACGCGCCTTTCTCGCCGCGCTGCCGCCGAGCCCGGTGCTGACCGAGGTGTCGCAGGCGGTGCGATTTCTCGGCGAGCGGTTCGCCGCCGGCGAACCCCGCGCAGCCTCTTACGCAGGCTGAACCGATGCGCCTTCTCGCCATCGATGCCTCGACCGAAGCGTGCTCCGCCGCCTTGCTCCTTGGCGGGGAGTCGATCGGCCGCTATGAGGAGCCGGCGGGTGGCCAGGCCGAACGCTTCCTGGCGCTGATCGCCGAGGTGCTCGCCGAGGCCGGTGTGCGCGCCGCCTCGCTCGACGCCATCGTCGCGGGCATCGGCCCGGGCGCGTTCACCGGGGTGCGCGTCAGTGTCTCGGTCGCCCAGGGACTGGCCTTCGGCGCCGGGCTCCCGGTCGTGCCGGTGAGCACCCTCGAGGCGCTCGCCTGGCCAAGGGTGGGGCAGGGACCGGTGCTCGCCTGCCTCGATGCGCGCATGGCCGAGGTCTATTGGGGGTGTTATCGCGCCGACGCGAAGCGCGGTGTGGTCGCGACCTTTGCACCGTGCGTCGGCCCGATCGAGTCGGTGCGGCCGCAGGGCGTGCCGCCGCGCCGCGGCGTCGGCCGCGGCTTCAGCGCTTATCCGACCCTCGGCGCCGCGGCCGCCGTCGAGGTCGATGCGCGCGATGCGCGCGCCCTGCCGGATGCGTTGCAGATCGCAAGCCTCGGCGCGTTGCGCTTCGCCGCCGGCGAGGCGCTCGATCCGGCGGCGCTCGCGCCGCTGTACCTGCGCGACAAGGTCGCCTTGACCGAACTGGAGCGCGCCCGCCGGTGAGGCGCCTTCGCCGTCGCCGTCATGGCACTGTCACATTGGGACGATGTAATGAGGCGATAATGACAACCGGGGATCGACCGACCGCATGAGCGCCAAGCGCATTCTCATCGTCGAGGATGAAAAGCCGATCCGGGACCTGATCGCCTTCGGCCTGCGGCGCGCCGGTTACGAGGTCCTGGAGGCCGAGGATTGCCGTGCCGCGCGCGCCCGGCTGGTCGATCAGCGACCGGATCTGATGCTGGTCGACTGGATGCTGCCGGACATGAGCGGCCTCGAATTGACCCGGGCGCTGAAGCGGGACAAGGAGTCCGAGGATATCCCGGTGATCATGCTCACCGCGCGCGCCGAGGAACAGGACAAGGTGGGCGGTCTCGAGGGTGGCGCCGACGATTACGTCACCAAGCCGTTCTCGCCGCGCGAATTGCTGGCGCGGATCCAGGCGGTGCTGCGTCGTGCCTCGCCGGGCGGTGGTGAGGACGTCGTCGAGATCGAGGATCTTCGGCTCGACGATGCCAGTCATCGCGTCAGCACCGGTGAGCGCGAGATACCGCTCGGGCCGACCGAATACCGCCTGCTGCATTTCTTCATGACCCATCCGGAACGCGTCTTCTCGCGCGGCCAGCTGCTCGATCGGATCTGGGGCGGCAACACCTACGTCGAGGAGCGCACCGTCGATGTGCACATCCGCCGCCTGCGCAAGGCGCTCGAGCCGTTCGGTCGCGAACACCTGGTGCAAACCGTGCGCGGTTCCGGCTACCGCTTGTCGACGCGCGAGCCGTGAAAAGGTGGTAAAAGTCTAGCGGATGACGGCCGTTTGGACTTTCGCGCTCGCGCGGCTCGCCGCTGTGCTGCTGCTCGGCCTGATACTCGGCCGGCTCGCCGGCATGACGGGCGTAGGCGTCGTCATCGCCTTCGCGCTCTACCTCATCTGGCAATTGCGCAATCTGTACCTGCTCGAGCGCTGGCTGCGGCTGCGATCGCAACTGCACCCGCCGTCGATCGGTGGTGTCTGGGGCGATGTGGTCGCCCAGGTCGACCGGCTGTACCGGCGCAAGCAATACCACAAACAGCGGCTCGCCCAGTTGTTTCGCGAGCTGCGCCGCTCGACCGCGGCGCTGCCCGACGGGGTGATCATTCTCGGCGGCCAGCGTGAAATCCTCTGGTTCAACCGGCGGGCGGCGAGCCTGCTCGGCCTGCGCCGGCCGGTGGATGTCGGCCTGCGGATCGACAACCTGATCCGCGCGCCGGAGTTCATCCGTTACCTGCGCTCGAACGACTATGCCGCGCCGCTCGTGATCCGCCCGCCCGCCGAAATCGAGTCCTATCTGTCGCTGCAGCTCGTGCCGTACGGCGCCGGCCAGTCGCTGCTGCTCGCGCGCGACGTCACCCACCAGCACCGGCTCGAGGCGATGCGCAAGGATTTCGTCGCCAACGCCTCGCACGAACTGCGTACGCCGCTCACCGTGATCAGCGGCTATCTCGACGCCCTCGCGGAGGATTCGGGCCTCGATGCGGCCTGGAACGGGCCCGTGCGGGACATGCGCGCCCAGGCGCGGCGCATGAACTCCATCATCGCCGACCTGCTGGAGCTGTCGCGGCTCGAGGTGACCGAGGAGGAGGTGCCGCGTGAGCCGGTCGACGTGCCGCGGCTGCTCGAACGTCTGCAACGCGACGCCCTGGCCCGGGTGGGCCGGCCGCGCGAGGTCTCGCTCACGCTCGAGTCGCAGAGCGGCTTGTACGGGGCGGCGCGCGAGATCGAGTCGGCGTTCACCAATTTAATCGACAATGCGCTCAAGTACACCCCCGTCGAGGGCACGGTGCGCATGGTCTGGCGCGTCGACGCAGAGGGTGGGCATTTTTCGGTCATCGACAGCGGCATCGGCATTCCGGCGGAGCACATTCCGCGCCTCACCGAGCGTTTCTACCGGGTCGATCACGGCCGCTCCCGCGGTCAGGGCGGCTCCGGTCTCGGGCTTGCGATCGTCAAGCACGCCCTGCAGCGCCACGGCGGCCGTCTCGAGGTGCACAGCGTCGAAGGCAAGGGCAGCACGTTCACCTGCCATTTCCCGCCGCAACAGCTCCTGCGCGCAGCCGGTGGTTGACGCGATGCGAAAAGGCATGTAAATGGACGCGCATGGAAACCGCTGATCTGACCCACCACACCTCCCGCCGGTTCAACGAGGATCTCGAGAAGGTCCGCAACGAGCTGCTGCAAATGGGCGGCTTCGTCGAACAACAGCTGTACAAGGCGATCACCGCGCTCGTCGAGGGCGACAGCCGTCTCGGCGAGGCGGTCGCGACCGATGACTACAAGGTCAACCACATGGAGGTGTCGATCGACGAGGAGTGCAGCCGCATCCTCGCGTTGCGGGCGCCGGCGGCCGGCGACCTGCGCGTGATCGTCGCGATCATCAAGACGATCACCGATCTGGAGCGCATCGGTGATGAGGGCGAGAAGATCGGCTACATCGCCTCGCGGCTCGCGACGATGGAGAGGCCGGCCGACAAGTACCGTGAGGTCAAACACCTCGGACGACACGTCGCGCAGATGACCCACGACGCGCTCGACGCCTTTGCGCGCATGGATTCGAAGGCTGCGCTGAAGACCGCGCAGGAGGATCGCATGGTCGATGAGGAGTACGAGTCGATCCAGCGCCAATGCATGACCTTCATGATGGAGGATCCGCGCACCATCCGGCGCGCACTCGAGATCATGTGGATCGTGCGCGCCCTCGAGCGCATCGGCGATCATGCCAAGAACATCTGCGAGTACGTGATCTACATGGTGCATGGCAAGGACATCCGCCACACCTCGCTCGAGGATGTCGCGCGCGAGCTCGACGTCGCCCCGGGGAGGAACCCATGAGCACGCGTGCCGCCAATTTGCTCGGCGCGTTCGCCTGCGCGGCGCTCCTCGGCTACGCCTACTACGCGCAGTACGTGCTGCACCTCGATCCGTGTCCGTTGTGCATCTTCCAGCGCCTCGGCATCTTCGCGACCGGCGTGATCTTCCTGGTCGCGGCGGCGCACGGCGCGCGCCGCTGGGGGCGCTTCGTCTACGCCGCGCTCTTGGGTTCGGCGGCGGCGGCGACGATCGGCGTCGCGGCGCGTCAGCTGTACATTCAGAGCCTGCCGCCGGATGCGGTGCCGACCTGCGGGGCCTCGCTGCGTTTCATGCTCAAGGTTCTGCCGCTGAAGGATGTGCTCGTCAAGGTGCTGTCCGGCTCCGGCGAATGCGCCAAGATCGACTGGCGTTTCCTCGGCCTGGCCATGCCGGGCTGGGTGCTGATCGCCGCCGCGGCGCTCGGCGCCTTCGGCATCTGGGCGAACGCGCGCCGCCGCGCGTCGGCCGCGCGCGCCTGAAGCGGCGCGATTCGATGTCTTCCACCCTCGAGTTGACCAAGGCCCTGATTGCGCGCCCCTCGGTCAGCCCCGAGGACGGCGGCTGCCAGGCGCTGATGATCGAGCGGCTCGAGGCGATCGGGTTCCTGGTCGAACCGCTGCCCTTCGGTCCGGTGCGAAACTTTTGGGCGCGACGCGGCGGCGAGGGTCCGGTGTTCTGCTTCGCCGGGCACACCGATGTGGTTCCGGCGGGCCCGCGCGAACAATGGCGCAGCGAACCGTTCACGCCGTGCATCGAGGACGGCATTCTCTACGGCCGCGGCGCCGCGGACATGAAGAGCGGATTGGCGGCGATGGTGACGGCGTGCGAGGCCTTCGTCGCCGCGCATCCGCACCACCGCGGCTCGATCGCCTTTTTGATCACGAGCGACGAGGAGGGGCCCTCCGTCGACGGCACGCGCCGCGTCGTCGAGGTGCTCAAAGAGCGCGACCAGCGCATCGACTGGTGTCTGGTCGGCGAGCCCTCGAGCGAGCACGAGGTGGGCGACGTGCTCAAGATCGGCCGCCGCGGCAGCTTGAGCGGGCGCCTGACGGTGCATGGCGTCCAGGGCCACATCGCGTATCCGGATACCGCCGACAATCCGCTGCACGCCTTTGCGCCGGCGCTCGCCGAACTCGTCGCGCACCACTGGGACGCGGGCAACGCGCACTTTCAGCCGACGAGCTTCCAGGTCTCGAACCTCAGCGCCGGCACCGGGGCGCCGAACGTGATCCCGGGCGAACTGAAGGCGCGTTTCAACCTGCGGTTCTCGACCGAACAGACGGTCGACTCGCTCCAGGCCACGGTCGAGCAGATCCTGCGCCGCCACGGCGTCAAGTACTCGCTCGAGTGGTTCGTGTCGGGATTGCCGTTCCTGACCGTGCCGGGGACGCTGTCGGCGGCGGTCTCGCGCGCGATCCAAGAGGAATTGGCGCGCACCCCGCGACTCTCGACCGGCGGTGGCACCTCCGACGGCCGGTTCATCGCGCCGATGGGCGCCCAGGTGATCGAACTCGGCGTGGTCAATGCGAGCATCCACAAGGTCGACGAGTGCGTGCGCGTCGCCGACATCGACCGCTTGCACGCCCTTTACCGGCGCACCCTCGAGTTGCTGCTCGCCGCCTGATCCGGGTGTCATATCCTTGTCACAAACATCGCTTCTAATGGCGGCGCGCCCCGCAACGCCTGAGGAAACATCGTGCTGAAATCGAGAAAATCGCAACTGGCCGGCCTCGCCATCGCCATCACCGCGACGCTCGGCGCGAGCGCCCAGGCCGCGCAGGGCATCACCGGCGCCGGCAGCACCTGGGTCTATCCGCTGGTCGCCAAGTGGGCGGCCGTCTACGCGAAGAACACCGGCATCCAGGTCAATTACCAGGCGATCGGCTCGGGCGGGGGCATCGCCCAGATCGAGGCCGGCACCGTCGCCTTCGGCGCGAGCGACAAGCCCTTGTTGCCGTCGGATCTCGCCAAACACGGTCTGGTCCAGTTTCCGACCGCGATCGCCGGCGAGGACCTGGTCTACAACGTGCCGGGGATCGGACCGGGGCAATTGATCGTCACCGGTCCGTTGATCGCCGACATCTTCATGGGCAAGGTGAAGAACTGGGACGACCCGCGGATCGCCCGCCTGAATCCCGGGGTGAAGCTGCCGAACCTGGACATCACCGTCGTGCATCGCTCGGACGGCTCGGGCACGACCTTCACGTTCGCCAATTACCTCTCGAAGGTGAGCCCGCAGTGGAAGGCGCGGATCGGCGCGGACACCTCGGTTGACTGGCCGACCGGCATCGGCGGCAAGGGCAATGCGGGCGTCGCCTCGTATGTGCAACGCATCAGAGGCTCGGTCGGCTACGTCGAGTACGCCTACATCCTCGAGAACCACATGGACTATGCGCGCATGCTCAACGCGAGCGGCAAGATCCTCAGTCCGAGCCTCGCCGGTTTCCAGGCGGCCGCGGCCAATGTCGACTTCACCAAGGCGCAGGATTTCTACGTGATCCTGACCGACCAGCCGGGCGCGGCCTCCTGGCCGATCTCGGGGTGCACCTGGCAGATCCTGCGCAAGAACGCGCCGAAAGCGAGCAATGCCGCGGTGATCCGTTTCTTCATGTGGGGCTTCGAGAAGGGCCAGGCGCAGGCGCGCTCGATCTCCTTCGGGCCGCTGCCGGTGAGCACGGTCCAGGCGATCAAGGTCTACCTGAAGAAGAATCTCGGCATCTGAGCGGCGTGATTTGATGATCTTGCGCGCCTAAGAGACAATGCTGGGATGGCTAATTCCGAGGCTCCGGAACCCGCGCGCGGCCGCCGAGTTATCGTTCTGCAGGCGGACTTTCTCTTCCACAAGCTCGCGGTGCTCATGGCGACCGTGGTCGGGATCACGCTGCTCGCCGCGGTCGCGGCGATCGGCTACGACAGCTGGCCGGCGATCAAGACATTCGGCGTCCTCGGCTTTCTGACATCGAGCCAGTGGGACCCGGTATCGCGGCATTTCGGCGCCTATCCCTTCATCGTCGGCACGCTGGTGAGTTCGACCATCGCGATGCTGCTCGCGGTACCGGTGAGTTTCGGTGTCGCGGTGTTCATCTCCGAACTCGCGCCGGGCTGGATGCGCCAGCCGGTATCGGCCGCCGTCGAGATGCTCGCGGCGGTGCCGAGCATCGTCTACGGGCTCTGGGGGCTGCTGGTGTTCGCGCCGGCGTTCGCGAATGTCGAGCCCTGGATCAACGATCACCTCGGCGTGATCCCGGGAATCGGCCGGCTTTTCCAGGGACCGCCCATGGGCATCGGCATGCTCACCGCCGGGATCGTGCTCGCGATCATGATCCTGCCGTACATCAGCTCGATCATGCGCGACGTGTTCATCGCGACGCCGGTGCAGCTGAAGGAATCGGCCTACGCGATGGGCGCGACCACCTGGGAGGTCGCCCGCAACGTCCTCCTGCCGTACACCCGCACGGCGGTGGCCGGCGGCATCTTCCTCGGCCTCGGGCGCGCCCTCGGCGAGACCATGGCGGTGACCTTCGTCATCGGCAACAGCGACAACCTCTCGGCGAGCCTGTTGATGCCGGGCGCGACCATCCCGTCGGTGATCGCCAACGAATTCACCGAGGCGACCAGCAAGCTCTACATCTCCTCGCTCATCTACCTGGGCCTCGTGCTGATCGCGATCACGCTCATCGTGCAGGTGCTGGCGGTGCTGTTGCTCGGCAGCCTGCGGCGCAGGCCCGGAGGGGCGGCGTGATCCCGCTGTACGCCCGCCGGCGGGCCGTGAACCTGTTCGCCTCCTCGCTGATGTTCGCGGCGACCTGCATCGGCCTGTTCTTCCTCGCCTGGATCCTGTGGACGACGCTCAAGCTCGGCATGACCGCGATGCATTGGGATCTGTTCCTGAAGGACACGCCGGCCCCGGGCAACGGCGGCTACGGCCTGCGCAACGCCTTCGTCGGCAGCCTGATCCTGATGGGCATCGCGCTGCTGATCGGTGTCCCGGTCGGCCTGATGGCCGGGACCTGGCTCGCCGAATACGGCGGCCGCAGCCGCATGGCGAACCTCGTGCGCTTCGTCAACGACATCATGCTGAGCGCCCCGTCGATCGAGATCGGGCTGTTCACCTACGCCATCATGGTCGACCCGATGGGCCACTTCTCGGCCATCTCGGGCGGCGTCGCGCTCTCGATCCTGATGATCCCGATCATCGTGCGCACCACCGACGAGATGTTGAAGCTCGTCGGCGGCGAGATGCGCGAGGCGGCGATCGCGCTCGGCGCGCCGATGTGGAAGGTGATCACGCACATCACCTGGAAGGGTGCGCGCGCCGGGATACTGACCGGCATCCTCATCTCGCTGGCGCGCATCAGCGGCGAGACCGCGCCGCTGCTGTTCACCGCGCTCAACAACCAGTTCTTCAGCACCAAGCTCGGCGCGCCAATCGCCAATCTGCCGGTCGTGATCTTCCAGTTCGCGATGAGCCCGTACGAGAACTGGCAACAGATGGCCTGGGCGGGCGCGTTCGTCGCGATCGTCTTCATCCTCACGATCAGTGTCTGTTCACGTTTGATCCTGCAAAGCGCCGTCAAGAGATCATGATTAAAACGAAAGCAATCCTAGCCACGGGCGGAGCCGATGCGCCGTCCGCCGCCGCCGCGGGCGAGTCGCGACCCGAGCCGTTCGTGCCGAAGATCAGCGTGCGCAATCTTAACTTCTACTATGGCAAGGCCCAGGCGCTGAACAATATCTCCCTGCAGATCCCCGAGCATCGGGTGACGGCGTTCATCGGCCCCTCCGGCTGCGGCAAGTCGACGCTGCTGCGCACCTTCAACCGCATGTTCGAGCTGTATCAGGACCAGCGCGCCGAGGGCGAGGTCAACCTCGACGGCGAGAACATCCTGCGTTCGAAGACCGACATCGCGCGCATCCGCTCGAAGATCGGCATGGTGTTCCAGAAGCCGACGCCCTTCCCGATGTCGATCTACGACAACATCGCCTTCGGCATCCGCCTGTACGAGAGGCTCTCGCGCGCCGAGATGGAGGCGCGCGTCGAGGGCTGTCTGCGCCAGGCGGCGCTCTGGGACGAGGTCAAGGACAAGCTCGGTCAGTCCGGCACCTCGCTGTCCGGCGGCCAGCAGCAACGCCTGTGCATCGCCCGCACCATCGCGGTCAAGCCCGAGGTGCTGCTGCTCGACGAGCCGTGCTCGGCGCTCGATCCGATCTCGACGGCCAAGGTCGAGGAGATGATCTACCAGCTGAAGACCGAATACACCGTCGTCATCGTCACGCACAACATGCAACAGGCGGCGCGCGCCTCGGACTACACGGCGTTCATGTACATGGGCGAGGTGGTCGAGTTCGACCTGACACGCAAGATCTTCACCGCACCGCGCGAATCGCGCACCGAGGATTACATCACCGGGCGTTTCGGCTGAGCGCGCCGGCGGCTAGTCGACGGCGTTGCGAAGCAGTTCGTTGATCGAGGTCTTGGCGCGCGTCTGCGCATCGACGCGCTTGACGATGACCGCGCAGTAAAGACTGTACCGGCCGTCCGCCGAGGGCAGGGCGCCCGGCACCACGACCGAGCCGGAGGGCACCCGTCCGCGCAGGATGCGGTCGTTCTCGCGATCGTAGATGCGGGTGCTCTGGCCGATGAACACGCCCATGGAGATCACCGAGCCGGATTCGACGATGACGCCCTCGACGATCTCGGAGCGCGCGCCGATGAAACAATCATCCTCGATGATCGTCGGGCCCGCTTGCAGCGGTTCGAGGACGCCGCCGATGCCGACGCCGCCGGACAGATGCACGTTGCGCCCGATCTGCGCGCAGGAGCCGACGGTCGCCCAGGTGTCGACCATCGTGCCGGAGCCGACGTAGGCGCCGATGTTCACATAGCTCGGCATCAGCACGACGTTCGGCGCGATGTAGGCGCCGCGCCGCACGGTCGCCGGCGGCACCACGCGGGCGCCGGCGGCGGCGAAGCGCGCCTCATCCCAGCCGTCGAACTTAAGCGGCACCTTGTCGTAGAAATCGAGCGCGCCGGCGCTGATGCGCGCGTTCTCGGCGATCCGAAACGACAGCAGCACCGCCATCTTCAGCCATTCGTTGACCCGCCACCCGCCATCGTGCGGTTCGGCGACCCGCGCCGCGCCGCTGTCGAGAAGTTCGAGCGCGCTCGACACAGCCTCACGCACCTCCGGCGGCGTCGAGCGCGGCGTCAGACTCGAGCGTGTTTCGAAGGCGCGCTCGATGCGCGGTCTTAAATCGGACTTCATGCGCGCGGCGCTTCGCGCCGGTCGAGGGATTGCATCAGTGACTCCGTGACCCGTTCGCAGGCCGCCGCGGCGAGCGGCAGCCCCTCGGCGTCGGTTATGTAGAAGACGTCCTCGGCGCGTTCGCCGATGGTCATGATTTTCGCCCCGTCGATCGCGACGTGCTCGGCCTTGAAGACCTTGCCGACGTCCGACAGGAGCCCCGGTCGGTCGGCCGCGACCAGTTCGAGGATCGTGCGATTGTTGCGCTCATCGAGGCTGAAATTCACCCGGGTCGGCGTCGTGAACATGCGCACCTGGCGCGGCGCACGCCGCGTCACCGTCATCGACGGATCCGCCTGCTCGCGAAGATTGCGCCACAGGCCGCTCTCGATCTCCTGGATGCGTTCCTGATCGTCGATGAGCGCGCCGCTGTCCTCGAGCACCACATAGGTCTCCAGGCTGAAGCCGTTGGCGCTCAGGATCAGGCGAGCGTCGACGACGTTCAGGCCCATCTGATCGAGCACCGCGGTCGTGCGCGCGAAGCTGTGCAGCCGGCGCGGCGTGTAGGTGAGCACGGCGGTGCCGCCGCGCTCGGTGAGCTTACGGATCGCGACCAGCGCGGACTCTTCCGAAGGGTGCCGGTCGGCGAGCAGCGTGGTGTGCCAGGCGATCTCCTCGGGTGTGAAGCGCAGGAAGTAGGCGTCCGTCCACTGCGACCAGACCCGCTCTATACGCGCCTCCTCGAGGCCGCCGAGGCGCGAGCGCGCCTCGGCCTGGATTTCGCGGATCAGTTCTTCCTGGTCGACGGGCGTCTCCAGGCCGCGTCGCAGCGCCTGCTTGGTGCGCTCGTAGATTTCCTCGAACAGGCGCGCCTTCCAGGTGTTCCAGAGCTTCGGATTGGTGCCGCGCACATCCGAGACGGTGAGCACGTAGAGGTAATCGAGGTGCGCCTGGTCGCCGATGCGGCCGGCGAACTCGCGGATCACCTCCGGGTCGCCGATGTCCTGTTTCTGCGCGGTGATCGACAGGATCAGGTGATGCTTGACGAGCCAGGCGACGAGCCGCGCCTCGTAGCGGCCAAGCCCCTGTTCGAGACAGAACGCCTCGGCATCGACCGCGCCGAGCTCCGAATGATCGCCGCCGCGGCCCTTGGCGATGTCGTGGAACAGCGCCGCCAGATACGCCAGCTCCGGCCGCGGCAGGGATTGCATGATCTGGCTGAGCGAGGGGAATTCGAGGTTGAACTTCGGCATCGCCAGGCGCCGCAGGTTGCTGACGACGAACAGCGTGTGCGCATCGACCGTGTAGGCGTGGAACAGGTCGTACTGCATGCGCCCGACGATGCGCCCGAAGGCGGGGATGTAGCGGCCGAGCACGCCGTACAGATTCATGCGCCGCAGCTCGTGCGTGACGCCGACCGGCGCGCACAGGATCTCCATGAACAGGCGGTGATGCCGCGGGTTCTGGCGGAACTCCTCGTCGATCAGGTGCACGTGCATGCCGACGAGCCGGATCGTCTCGGCGCGCACGCCGCGTATCTGCGGGTGCTGCTCGAGCAGCGCGAACATCTCGAGCAGCGCCGAGGGGTAGCGCGCGAACACCTCCGGATGCGCCACCTCCAGGTAGTCGTTGCGGATCTGGAAACGGGCGTTGATCGGCGTCGGCGGCTCGCTGCGGGTCAGGATCGCCTCGCGAAACAGCTGCAGCAGCATCTCGTTGAGGAGGCTGACGTCGATCACCGTGCGGTAGTACTTTTGCATCAGCTGTTCGACGGCGAGCGTGAAGCTCGCATCCTCGTAGCCGAACAGCCGGGCGAGCTTGATCTGGTAGTCGAACAGCAGCCGGTCCTCGCGCCGGCCGGTCAGCATGTGCAGCCCGAAGCGCACCTTCCAGAGAAAGTTCTGGCCGGCGAGCAGCTTGCGCAGTTCCTCGCGCGTCAGAAAGCCGTGCGCGACGAGTTCATCGAGCGTGTCGGTGCCGAAATGCCGCTTGGCCACCCAGCCGATCGTCTGGATGTCGCGCAGGCCGCCGGGGCTCGATTTGACGTTCGGCTCGAGGTTGTAGGCGGTGTCGAAATAGCGGTGGTGCCGCTCGGTCTGTTCGGCGACCTTCGCTTCGAAGAAGGCCGCCGAGGACCACAGGCGGTCGGCGGCGAGCGCGCGGCGCATGCCGGCGAACAGCACCTCCGGTCCGGCGAGCAGGCGCGCCTCGAACAGGGTGGTCGCGACGCTGATGTCGGCAAGGCTCTCGCGCTGGCAGTCGTCGATCGAGCGCACGCTGTGCCCGACCTCGAGACCCATGTCCCAGAGCACGGTCAGGAAGCGCTCGATCTGCGGTTGCCAGTCCGCCGAATCGCTCTTCGGCAGCAGCACCATGATGTCGATGTCCGAACACGGGTGCAGTTCGCCGCGGCCGTAGCCGCCGACGGCGAGCAGCGCGAGATCGGCGGCGAAGCGCCCGGCGTGGCGCACCCAGGCGGCGCGCAGCGCAATGTCGACGAGCCGCGCCCGATCCCGGACGAGGTCGGCGACGTCTTCGTCCGCGCCGAAACGCTCGCGCAGCAGTTCGGCGCCGCGCTCGAGCACCTGACGGAAGGCCTCCGGGGAGAATTCGCCGCCCTCTAGGGCTTCGGCGGCGACCTGTAGGTACTGCCAGTCCCCGTCCGCCGCCGGCTGGTGGATTACGCTCACGTGCTCGCCGCGGCCGCCGCCGTCGCCGCGGCGCCGAGCGTGAGCACCTCGAAGCCGGTGGCCGTGACGAGGATCGTGTGTTCCCATTGCGCCGACAGCGAGTGATCCTTGGTGACGACCGTCCAGCCGTCCGGCAGGACGCGCACATCGCGCCGTCCGGCGTTGATCATCGGCTCGATCGTGAAGCTCATGCCCTGCTCGAGGACCAGGCCGGTGCCCGGCTTGCCGTAATGCAATACCTGCGGATCCTCGTGATAGACACGTCCGATCCCGTGCCCGCAGTACTCGCGCACGACCGAGAAGCCGTTGCTCTCGGTGAAGCTCTGGATCGCGTGGCCGATGTCGCCGAGCCGCGTCCCGGGCTTGACGACGCGGATCCCGTGCCACATCGCCTCGTGGCAGATCGTGCTCAGGCGGCGCGCGAGAATGGAGGGCTCGCCGGCGAAATACATGCGGCTGGTGTCGCCGTGAAAGCCGTCCCGGATCACCGTCACGTCGATGTTGACGATGTCGCCGTTCTTCAGCGCCTTCTCGCCCGGGATGCCGTGACAGACGACGTGATTCACCGATGTGCAGATCGTCTTCGGGAAGCCGCGATAGTTCAGGTTCGCCGGAATCGACTCGAGTTCGTTCACGATGAAGTCGTGGCAGCGCTGGTCGAGCTCCTCGGTCGTGACCCCGGCGCGCACGAACGGCCCGATCATGTCGAGCACGCTCGCCGCGAGGCGCCCCGCGGCACGCATTTTTTCCTGTTCCTCGACGTTCTTGATCGTCACACTCATTCGGTCTGCCGCGCCACTTTGTTTCCCCTAAAGGTTCATGGTATAAAGAGCGGCTTTTTTTAACAACCCCGCACGCGTGTCGTCACGATCGGCCGGGTGCCCGGGGGGATCGGAGCGAGTCCGAGCCCGGGTTGCCGATTGGGATACGCGGAGGCTCAACCCGACCAAAGGAGCGATATCGATGACCAGCGTGTCCATGCGGCAAATGCTGGAGGCGGGCGTGCACTTCGGGCACCAGACCCGCTTCTGGAACCCGAAGATGGCCCCCTTCATTTTCGGCGAACGTAACAAGATTCACATCATCAACCTCGAGCGGACACAGCCGCTCTACGCCGTTGCGGCCGACTTCATCAAGTCCGTCGCCGCCGGTGGCGGCAAGGTGCTGTTCGTCGGCACCAAGCGCTCCGCCCGCGATGCGGTGCAAAAGGAAGCGATCCGCTGCGCGATGCCCTACGTGAACCAGCGCTGGCTGGGCGGCATGCTGACCAATTTCAAGACCATCCGCCAGTCGATCAAGCGCTTGAACGAACTCGATGAGATGGCGCAGAGCGGCGCGCTCGAGCGGCGCGGCAAGAAAGAGGCGCAGATGCTGCGCCGGGAAATGGAAAAGCTGCTGCGCAGCCTGGGCGGAATCCGCGACATGGGCGCGCTGCCCGACGCGCTGTTCGTGATCGACGTCGGTCACGAGGAGATCGCGATCAGCGAGGCGCGCAAACTCGGCATTCCGGTGGTCGCCATCGTCGACACCAACTGCTCGCCCGCGGGCATCGATTACGTGATTCCGGGCAACGATGACGCGATGCGCGCGATCGTCCTGTACGCGACCGGCGTCGCCGACGCCGTGCTCGAGGGCAAGGCCTCCCTGCCCGAGATGCCGGTCGGCGAGGATGACTTCGTCGAACTCGACGAGGAAGGCAATCCGAAGAAGCGCGCCTCGGCGCGCCGCGGACCGCCGCCGCCCCGCGGCAAGAAGCCACCCGTGCGCCGCAAGGCGCCGGTGGCGGCCGCCCCGGGCGCCCCCGGCGCGGTCGTTGCGGATGAGGAGCCCGAAGCGGATGAGCCGGATGCCGTCGAACCGGCCGCTGCGAGCGCCCCGCGTCCGGTCAGCCCGCCGCGCCGCAGGCCGGCCCCGCGCCGCGGACCTGGCGGCCCGCGCTAAAGGAACACCTGATGAACATTACCGCCGAATCCGTCAAGCAGCTGCGCGAGCGCACCGGCGCCGGAATGATGGAGTGCAAGAAGGCGCTCGTCGAGACCGCCGGCGATCTCGATGCCGCCGCCGAACTGATGCGCAAGTCCGGGCTTGCCAAGGCCGACAAGAAGGCCCAGCGAGTGGCCGCCGAAGGCACCATCGCGATCGCGCGCGAGGGCCGCGACGCGGTGCTCCTCGAGGTCAACTGCGAGACCGACTTCGTCGCCCGCGGCGAGGAACTTCAGGGCTTCGCAGCCGCGGTGGCCAAGCTTGCGCTCGCCACCGCACCTTCGGACCTGGACGCCTTGCTCGCCGGCCGGCTCGAGGGTGGGAGCGTCGAGGAGCGACGACGCGCGCTGATCGCCAAGATCGGCGAGAACATCACCGTTCGGCGTTTCACGCGCTTGAGCGCCCCTGCGCTGCTCGGTGCCTATCTGCACGGCACGCGGATCGGTGCGCTGGTCTGCCTGCAGGGCGGTTCGGATGAACTCGCGAAGGATCTGGCGATGCACGTCGCCGCGGCCAACCCGAGCTATCTGGATGCGGCGGGCGTGCCCGCGGAGGTGCTCGACAAGGAGCGCTCCATCCTCACCGAGCAGACCAAGGGCGAGAAGAAGCCGGCCGAGATCATCGCCAAGATGGTCGAGGGGCGGCTGCGCAAGTATCTCGGCGAGATCACCTTGCTCGGACAGCCGTTCGTCAAGGATCCGGACGTCACGGTCGAGAATCTCCTGAAGAAGTCCGCGGCGAGCGTGGTGCGTTACGCGCGCTACGAGGTCGGCGCCGGCATCGAGAAAAAGCAGGACGATTTTGTCGGCGAGGTCATGGCGCAGGTCGCGGCCCGCTCCAAATAGCGGCATACGGGCGATGCCGCGCGGGCTTGATAAGGGCCGGCGCGGCCCGGCCGGCGCCGGCGGCACGCTTCTCGGTATAGTAGGGCTCCAGATCATGACACCCAAGACCGCTGCGGCGCGATATCGTCGAATTCTCGTGAAACTCTCCGGCGAGGCCCTGCTCGGCGAGGAGGACTACGGGATCGACGCCGGGATGCTCAAGCGCATCGCCGGGGAGATCCGCGACTTAAGCCAGATGGGCGTGCAGATCGCGGTGGTGATCGGCGGCGGCAACATCTTCCGCGGCGCCGGGCTCGCGCGGGCCGGCATGGACCGGGTCACGGCCGATCACATGGGCATGCTCGCGACCGTGATCAATGCGCTCGCGATGCAGGACTCGCTCGAGAGCCTCGGCGTCTACGCCCGGGTGATGTCGGCGCTGCGCATCAACGAGGTCTGCGAGGACTACATCCGGCGACGCGCCGTGCGCCACCTCGAGAAGGGCCGGGTGGTGATCTTCGCCGCGGGCACCGGCAATCCGTTCTTCACGACCGACACGGCGGCGAGCCTGCGTGCGATCGAGATCAACGCCGACATCCTCCTGAAGGCGACCAAGGTCAACGGCGTCTACGATTCGGATCCGATGCAAAATCCCGATGCGAAGCGCTATGCTCGATTGACGTTCGACCAGGTGCTGAACGACCGTCTGGGCGTGATGGACGCGACCGCGATCGTGATGTGCCGCGAGAACCGCCTGCCGTTGCAGGTGTTCAATCTGTTTCAAGCGGGCGATCTGCTGCGTATCGTCCAGGGCGAGGACGTCGGCACCGTCGTCTGCACCGAGTTGTGAGGAGACTGAAGCCATGCTGGATGAGCTGAAGAAGGATGCGTCGCAACGCATGCAAAAGTGCGTGACGACCTTCCGCGATCAACTGAAGAAATTGCGTACCGGGCGTGCCCACACGAGCCTTATTGAGCACATCAAGGTCGACTACTACGGCACCGAGATGCCGCTGAATCAGGTCGCGAGCGTCGCCACCGAGGATTCGCGCACGCTCACCGTGACGCCGTGGGAGAAGTCGATGGTCGCGATCATCGAGAAGGCGATCTTCAAGTCCGACTTGGGGCTCACGCCGAACTCCGCCGGTCAGATCATCCGCATCTCGATGCCGGCGCTCACCGAGGAGCGGCGGCGCGACGTCACCAAGGTGGTGCGTTCCGAGGCGGAGAACGCCCGGGTGGCGGTGCGCAACGTCCGTCGCGAGGTCAACAACGAGATCAAGGAGATGCTGAAGGAGAAGTTGATCGCGCAGGACGATGAACGGCGCGGCCAGGACGAGGTCCAGAAGCTCACCGACAAGTTCGTCGCGGAGATCGACCATGCGATGGCCGAGAAGGAAAAGGAATTGATGCAGGTCTGAGCATGCCGGACTCGCCGCACCACGTCGCGATCATCATGGACGGCAACGGCCGCTGGGCGCGCTCGCGCGGCCTGCCGCGGCCGGCCGGGCATCGCTCGAGCCTGAAGGTCGTGCGCCGCGTCGTCGAGGAGTGCGATGGCCGCGGCGTGCGCTACCTGACGCTGTTCGCCTTCAGCAGCGAGAACTGGCGGCGCCCGCCCGACGAGGTGGGCATGCTCATGAGTCTGTTCCTCGACGCCTTGGTGCGCGAAGTCGATGCGCTGCATCGCAACAAGGTGCGGCTACGGTTCATCGGCGACCGCGAGGCTCTCGGCGCCGAACTGAGCGCGCGGATGCTCGCGGCGGAACACCTGACCGCGGACAATCCGGGCTTGGAATTGATCGTGGCGGTCGCCTACGGCGGCCGCTGGGACATTACCCAGGCCTGCCGTTCGATCGCCGACGAGGTCGCCGCGGGCCGCTTGCGCAGCGCCGAGATCGACGATGCGCTGCTTGGCGGCCGCCTCGCGCTCGCCGGCGTGCCCGACCCGGATCTGTTGATCCGCACCGGCGGCGAGCGGCGGATCAGCAATTTCCTGTTGTGGAATCTGGCCTACACGGAGCTTTATTTCAGTGAGGTGCTGTGGCCCGAGTTCTCGAGCGCGCACCTGGCGGAGGCCTTCGATTTCTTCGCGCGCCGGGAGCGCCGCTTCGGCAGGACCTCCGCCCAGGTCGGTGCGCCCAGCGATGCTTAAGACGCGCATCCTCACCGCCGTGATTCTCGGCGTCTTGCTGTTGGCCGTGTTGTTTGCGCTGCCCGCGGCGCTCACCCGGGTGGTATTCGGGCTCGTCTTCGTGGGTGCCGCCTGGGAATGGGCCGGCTTTGGCGGCCTGCGCGCCTTGCCCGCGCGCACCGTCTACGCGCTCGGGAGCGGCGTGCTGCTCGCGCTCGCCTGGTCCTACAGCGCCTCGGCCGCGCACCTTCTTCTGTTGTTGCGCGCGGCCTGTCTGTGGTGGGTGGCGGCCTTCCTGTGGGTCACGATGGCGCCGCGCCGGCAGTGGCCGGGGCTGACGCTGCTCTGTGGGATCGCGGTGCTGGTGCCGGCATTCGTCGCGCTCGCACGCGTCCAGGCCGGTCGCGGCACGATGAGCGGTTCGCTCGCGGTGCTGTGGCTGTTGCTGCTGGTATTTGCCGCCGACATCGGCGCCTACTTCGCCGGCCGCCGCTTCGGTCGGCTCAAGCTTGCGCCCCAGGTCAGCCCGAGCAAGACCTGGGAAGGCCTGATCGGCGGACTGCTCGCGGTCGCGCTCATCGCCGGCTGCGGCGGCCTGGCCTTTCATGTGTCGGTCGCGGTCGCGATCGGTTTCGGCTGCGCGCTCGGTCTGGTCTCGGTCGTTGGCGATCTGACGGAGAGCATGTTCAAGCGCGCCGCGGGCCTGAAGGATAGCAGCGCCCTGTTGCCGGGGCATGGCGGTATCCTCGATCGCATCGACAGCATCTCGGCGGCAGCGCCGCTGTACGCGCTCGGTTTGTTCGGTTCGGGGTTGTTCAAATGAGCGCGCCACACGGCATCGCGATTCTCGGTTCCACCGGCAGCATCGGCGTGAGCACCCTCGATGTGCTCGCCCGGCACCCGGACCTGTATCGGGTCCGTTCCTTGGGCGCCCGCTCCGGTTGGGAGAAGATCGTCGAGCAGGCGCTGCAATTCTCACCCGACACGGTGATCCTCACCGACCCGGCCGCCGCCGACAAGGCGCGCGCGCGGCTGCGCGAGGCCGGCTCGAACTGCCGGGTGGAATCGGGCGAGGAGGCACACGCGGCGGCCGTGCGTGCTCCCGAGGTGGACACCGTGATGGCGGCCATCGTCGGCGCCGCCGGGCTGTTGCCGACGCTCGCCGCGGTGCGCGCCGGCAAGCGCGTGCTGCTCGCGAACAAGGAGGCGCTGGTGATGGCCGGACGCCTGATGATCGATGAGGCGCGTGCGGCCGGCGCCGTGCTCATCCCGATCGACAGCGAACACAACGCGATCTTTCAGTGCATGCCGGCCGGCTATCTTGCCGGCGAGCCGGCGCGCGGTGTCGCCCACGTGATCCTGACCGCCTCGGGCGGGCCGTTTCGCACCACCGATCCTGCGCTGCTCGCGAATGTTACGCCGCAACAGGCCTGCGCCCACCCGAAGTGGAAAATGGGCCGCAAGATCTCGGTCGACTCGGCGACGCTCATGAACAAGGGTCTCGAGGTGATCGAGGCGACCTGGTTGTTCGGCCTGCCGGAAGCTCGCGTCGAGATCGTCGTGCATCCCCAAAGTGTCGTGCACTCCCTGGTCCAGTACGTCGACGGTTCGGTGCTCGCCCAGCTTGGTGCGCCGGACATGCGCACACCGATCGCGCAGGCGCTCGCGTGGCCGGAGCGCATCGCCTCGGGCGTCGATGCCCTGGATCTGGCCGCGGTGGCGCGCCTGGATTTCGAGCCGCCCGATCATGTGCGCTTCCCGAGCCTCGGCCTTGCCCGGGCGGCGGCGCGCGCCGGCGGCACGGCCCCCGCGGTGTTGAACGCCGCCAACGAGGTCGCCGTGCAGGCCTTTCTCGAACGGCGCTTGAACTTTACCGGCATTGCCGCGGTCATTGACCAAGTCTTGCAACGCCTCGACGCCTGCCCGGTCCGGGATCTCGGCGATGTGCTGGACGCGGACGCCGCCGCGCGAGGGCTGGCGCACGCCCTGATCGAGCCCGCGCAGGGAGCTTCGGCATGAGAATCCTGGTCTTTGTGGGCGCCTTCCTGGCCGCGATCGGTATCCTGGTCACGGTGCACGAGTTCGGCCACTACTGGGTCGCGAAGCGGCTCGGCTTCAAGGTGCTGCGCTTCAGCATCGGTTTTGGCAAACCCCTGATCACGAAGATCGGCCGGGCGCCGGATCGCACCGAATATTGCATTGCCGCGATCCCGCTCGGTGGTTATGTCAAGTTGCTCGATGAACGCGAGGGCGAGGTCGAGGCCGGCGAATTGCCGCGCTCCTTCACGCGACGGCCGATTTGGCAGCGTGTCGCGGTGCTGCTCGCGGGCCCTTCGATGAATCTGCTGTTTGCCGTGCTCCTCTATGCGGTGCTTGCGATGATCGGCACGCAAGTGCTCAAACCGGTCGTCGGCGATGTCCGGCCCGGCAGCCCGGCGGCGATCGCCGGCTTGCGCAGCGGCGATGAGATCCTTCAAATCGGCACCCACCCGACCCCCGACACCGGGGAGCTGCAGATGGCGCTGCTCAGCCGTTTCTCGAGCGGTAAGCCGATTCCCTTGGTGGTACGGCGCGACCGCGAGCCGCGCCTGCTGACCCTCCAATACACCGGCGACCGGCTGCCGCTGACGGCGCCGGGCAAACTCCTGCCCGGACTCGGCTTCGACCTGGCGAGCTACACGGCGGCAACGACCGTGCACACCGTGCCTGCGGGCAGTGCCGGAGCGCGCGCCGGCCTCGAGCCCGGTGACCGTCTGGTGTCGGTCGACGGGGCAAAGCTTGCCAACAGCATGGCCTTCATCGATGCGATCAGCGCCGCGGCCGGGCAGCGCATCCGCATCGGCGTGCTGCGCCACGGCGCGCCCCTCACACTGACGGTTGAGGTGCCCGCCGTGCGCCAAGATGGCCGCACGATCGGCCGGCTCGGCATCACGATCGCCGAGGGGCCGCGCAGCTGGCCGGCCGGTCTGCTCAGCGAGCGCAGGGCAGGGCCCCTGCGGGCGCTCTCGAACGGCATCGACCAAACCTGGCAGATGTCGGCGTTGACGGTGCAGATGCTCTGGCGTATCGCCACCGGTGCGGTCTCGGCGCGCAACATCAGCGGACCGATCAGCATCGCCGAGTTCGCCGGCATCAGCGCTTACCTGGGGCTCAGCGCCTTCTTGTCCTTCCTGGCGGTGATCAGCGTCAGCCTCGGTGTGCTGAATCTCGCGCCGGTACCCCTGCTCGACGGCGGCCAGGTGGTCTATCAACTCATCGAGGCCGTCAAGGGAAGCCCTCTTTCGGAGAGAATGCAGATCTTTGGCCAGCAACTTGGGATCGCGTTGCTGGTATTGTTGATGAGCCTCGCGTTCTACAACGACCTTTCAAGACATTGGAACTGATGGGAAACCATGCCATATCGTAATATCGAGGCTCACCCGGCGCACCCGCAGGGCTGCGCTCCCGCTCAAAAATCCAGACGGTCCTCTACGCGTGCGGTTTGAACTCGGTTTGCTCGGCGCGATGGCCCTCGCCGTCCAGCCGTTGAGCGCCGCGCATGCGCAGGCGGCCGCTGCGGCCGAGCCGCAGGCGGATACGCCGCCCGCGTCGCTACGGCCGCCATCCGCACCGTCGGCACCGCCCGCGGCGCAGCCCGTTGCCAGTGCGCCGTCGAATCCGGCCGACTTCGTCGTCGGCGACATCCGCGTCCAGGGTTTGCAGCGCATCTCCGAAGGCACGGTGTTCAACTACCTGCCGATCAACATCGGCGATCACCTCACTCCGGCGGCCATCCGCGAGGGCATGCGGGCGCTGTACGCGACCGGCTTCTTCCGCGACGTCGAGATGCGCCGCGAAGGCAACACCCTGATCGTGGTCGTGATAGAGCGCCCCTCGATCGAGAAGTTCACGATCAAGGGCAACAAGGAGATCAAGACTCCGCAACTGAAGAAGAGTCTTCGCGACGTCGGCCTCGCCGAGGGGAAGATCTTCGATCGCTCGGTGCTCGACGAGGTCAAGCAGTACCTGACCGACCAGTACTTCAGCCGCGGCAAGTACGCGGTGCAAATCACCGCGAAAGTCGAACCGCGGCCCGACAACAAGGTCGACGTCGCCGTCCACATCATCGAAGGCAAGCGTGCGGTGGTCCGTGAGATCAACATCGTCGGCAACACGGCCTTCAAGGAAAAGGACATCCTCGACACGTTGCACCTGAAGACCCCTAACTGGTTGTCCTGGTACAAACAGGATGACCGTTATTCGCGCGACACCCTGCGCGGCGATCTGGAGCGGATCCGCTCCTACTTCATGGATCGCGGCTACGCGAATTTCCAGATCGAGTCGACCCAGGTGCAGATCACGCCCGCCAAACACAACATGTTCATCACGGTGAACATCCACCAGGGCGATGTGTTCCGTGTCTCCCAGGTCAAGCTCGCCGGGCGCATGGTCGTGCCCGAGCCGGTGCTGCGCAAGCTGCTGCTGATCAAGCCGGGCGAGATCTACTCGCGCCAGTTGATCTCCAAGTCCCAGGAGCTGATCCGTTACCGCCTCGGCGCGGACGGCTACGCCTTCTCGAAGGTCGAGCCGGTGCCGACCGCCGACAAGAAGGACAAGACCGTGTCGCTCACCTTCTACGTCGAGCCCGGCAAGCGGGTCTACGTGCGGCACATCAACTTCACCAACGAGTCCGCCATCAACGATGAGACGCTGCGCCGCGAGATGCGCCAGCTCGAGGGCGGCTGGCTGTCGAACTCCGCGCTCCAGCGCTCCAAGCAGCGCATTCAACGCCTGCCGTTCGTCAAGAAGGTCAGCTACAGCACCAAGCCGGTGGCCGGCAGCGACGACATGGTGGACGTCAACTACAAGATCAAGGAGGGTCTGCCCGGCCAGTTCGGCGGCGGCATCGGCTATTCGGGCACCTATGGCATCAGCCTGAACGGCAATTTCGTGCACAGCAATTTCATGGGCACGGGCGATCGCATTGCGCTCGACATCAACGCCGGCAAGTACGCCAAGACCTACACCTTCTCGGAGACCAATCCGTACACGACCATCGACGGGGTCTCGCGCACGCTGTCCTTCACCTACCGCGACGTCACGCAGTTCGTGTCCTCCTCGTCGGTGTTCGGCACCAAACAGCTGACCGCGGCCCTGTTGTACGCCTATCCGATCAGCGAGTACCAGTACGTCGAACTCGGCCTCTCGGCGAACAAGAACTCGCTGGTCACTTCCCAGGGCTACAGTGCGCAGCAGGCGGTCAACTGGGTCAGGTCGAACGGCAACACCTTCTCGCGCGTGATCGGCGACACCAATGGCGATGGCGTCATCAACTCGCTCGATGCCCCGTACACGGTCTACGGCACGGATTTCTACACCTACGAGCTCACCGCCGGCTGGTCGATGGATTCGCGCAACAGGGCGCTGTTCGCGACCCGCGGCATGCGCAACGCGTTCTCGGCGCGGCTGGCGATTCCGCCGAGCAACGTCCGCTACTACGCGCTCAGCTACCAGTTCGTCAAGTACGTGCCGCTGTGGGGCCGGTTCCTGATCTCGGAGAATGCCCAGGTCGACTACGCCTCCTCGCTCGGCCATACGACCGCGTTGCCGCCGTACATGAATTATTACGCCGGCGGCCCGGACAGCGTCCGCGGCTACCGGGCCTCGACCCTCGGCCCCCGGGACAACATCGGCATCGGCAATCCGCTCGGCGGAAACTTGCTCACGGTCAACCGCTTGGAATTGATCCTGCCGGTGCCGGAGAAGTGGCAGAGCGCGGCCCGGGTGAGCGTCTTCTACGATATGGGCAACGTTTTCCAGACCGGCAACAAGATCCAATTCCTGGGTGTCGACGCCGCGACGCCGGTCACCTATCATTTCAGCTATAATAACCTCAGACGTTCGGCCGGCTTGGCGGTGGAGTGGCTTGCGCCGCTCGGTTTGTTCCGGTTCTCCTACGCCATTCCGTTGAACCCCAATCCGGGCAATACGGTCCAGTTCGGCGATCAGACTGAGCGATTTCAATTTTCCATCGGACAAGCGTTTTGAACCCAACCATCATGCGAGGACTCAGAGTCAACATGTCGACCTTTACCCGTTCGCTGCCGCTGCTGGCCCTGTGCCTGTGCGGACTCGCCGTCGCCCAGGGCGCCAACGCGCAAACCAAGATCGGCGTCGTCAACTTTCAACAGCTGCTACAGGAAGCCCCGCAGACGAAGTCGGCGATGCAGTCCCTGGAAACCGAGTTCGCGCCGCGCCGACGCGAGCTTTTGAGCATGCAGAGCGACCTGAAGTCCAAGGCCGCCAATCTGCAGAAGAACGGCCCGATGATGGCCGATGCCGCGCGCATCAAGGCCGAGAGCGCGCTGCGCGACGAGCAAAGCGTTTTCCAGGCCAAGGCGCACTCGTTTCAGAACGACGTGTCCGCGCAGCGCAACGAGGAACTCGGCAAGGTGCAGCATTTCCTGCTCCAGGAAATCCAGGCTTACTCGAAGTCGAAGGGCTATGACATCGTCTTCGGCGACGGTGTGTTCTTCGCCAAGGAAAGCTACGACATCACCCCGGGCGTGCTCGCGTTGTTGATGACCAAGCCGGCGAAGCTCTCGAGCGCGCCCGCTGGCGCGGTCAAGAAATAGCCTTCGAGGCCCAAACGGCCGCGACACGCGCACACCCGTGCAGACCGACCACAGCCTCGGCGAGTTGGCGGTGCGATTCGGGTTGACCCTGCGGGGCAACCCGGATCTGCGGGTCTCGCGGGTCGCGACCCTCACGGGGGCGGGCGCCGGGGCGCTGAGTTTTCTCGCCAACAGCCGCTACCGGCGGCAGCTGGAGGGCGCGCGGGCAACCGCGGTCGTGCTCAGCGAGGAGGACGCGGACGCCTGTCCGGTGGCTGCGCTGATCGGTGCGAATCCCTACCTTGCCTACGCGAGGATCGCCGCGCTGCTGCACCCGCGGCCCCTCGTCGAGCCCGGGGTGCACCCGAGCGCGATCATCGGTGCCCGGGTGCGGGTGCCGGATTCCTCGAGCGTCGCGGCGCTCGCAATTCTCGAGGAGGACGTCGAGATCGGCGAGCGCGTCTCGATCGGGCCGGGGTGCGTGCTGATGCGCGGCGCGCGCATCGGCGCCGACTCGCACCTCGTCGCCCGCGTCACGGTGCACCCGCGGGTGTGCATCGGCGAGCGCTGCATCGTGCATCCGGGGGCCGTGATCGGTTCCGATGGATTCGGGTTTGCCCGTGATGGCGCGGCCTGGATCAAGGTGGCGCAGCAAGGCGGTGTGCGCATCGGCGATGATGTCGAGATCGGCGCGAACACGACCATCGACCGCGGCGCGATCGATGACACCGTGATCGCGGACGGGGTTAAGCTCGACAATCAGATCCAGGTGGCCCACAACGTGACGATCGGCGCGCACACGGCGATCGCGGCCTGCACCGGCATCTCCGGCAGCACGACCATCGGCGAGCGCTGCATGATCGGCGGCATGGTCGGCTTCGCCGGCCACCTGACGATCGCCGACGACGTCGCGGTGACCGGCTTTACACTGGTGAGCGCCTCGATCCGCGAAAGCGGCAGCTACTCCTCGGGCATCCCCGCGGAGCACACGCCCGCCTGGCGGCGCACCGTCGCGCAGCTGCGGCGCCTGGGACGGACCCGCCGGCCGGACGGAGCCTGAATTTTGCAGGAGTGATTGATGAGCGAACCGATGACATTGGATATCGAGGCGATCATGCGGCAGCTGCCGCACCGGTATCCGTTCCTGCTCGTGGATCGGGTGCGCGAGTGCGTTCCCGGTTCGCACATCGTCGCCCTGAAGAACGTGACCTACAACGAGCCGTTCTTTCCGGGCCATTTCCCGCACCGGCCGGTGATGCCCGGGGTGATCCTCATCGAGGCGCTCGCGCAGGCATGCGGACTGCTCGCCTTCACGACGGCGGGGGTCGTGCCGGACAAGGAGACGCGCTTTTATTTCGTCGCCATCGACAAGGCGCGCTTTCGCAAGCCCGTCGAGCCCGGTGACCAGGTCGTCCTGAAGGCGAACCTCATGCGCTCGTTCAAGGGCATCTGGAAATTCCAGTGCGTGGCCGAGGTCGATGGGGTCGAGGTCGCGACCGCCGAGGTCATGGTCGCTCCGGAGACGCGCGCCGTCGAGAAGAACGGGGATGAGCAATGATCGATTCCCGCGCGATCGTCTCGCCGCAGGCGTGGATCGATGCGGATGTCCACGTCGGGCCTTATACGCTGATCGGAGCCGACGTGCGCGTCGGCAAGGGCACCTGGATCGGGCCGCACGCGGTGATCAACGGGCCGACCCAAATCGGTTGTGACAACAAAATCTTCCAGTTCACCTCGATCGGTGATGCCCCGCAGGACAAGAAGTACCGCGGCGAGCCGACGCGCCTGGAGATCGGCGATCGCAACGTGTTCCGCGAATTCGTCACGGTCAATCGCGGCACCACCCATGACCAGGGCGTCACCCGGATCGGCAACGACAATCTGTTCATGGCCTACGCCCATGTCGCGCACGACTGCCAGCTCGGCGATCAGATCGTGATGGCCAACTGCGCAACCCTCGGCGGCCACGTCACGGTCGGCGACTGGGTGATCTTCGGCGGCCTGTCCGCCGTGCATCAATACGTGAAGATCGGCGCGCATTGTTTCATCGCCAACAACGCCGCGGTGACCCGCGACGTGCCGCCCTACGTGATGGCGATCGGCCAGCCGGCCGTGCCGCACAGTGTCAACAGCGAAGGACTGAAACGCCGCGGCTTCTCCCCGGACCAGATCCGCAACATCCGCCGCGCCTACCGCACGCTGTACCGCTCGGGCCTGAAGCTCGCCGCGGCGCTCGATGAGCTCGAGCGGGCGGCGCGCGATCAGGCTGAAATCGTCCCGTTCGTGTCGTTCATCAAGCAAAGCTCGCGCAGCATCGTTCGGTAGCGCCATGCCGGATCCATTGCGGGTCGGTCTCGTGGCGGGAGAGGCCTCCGGCGACACCCTCGGCGCGGCATTGATCGAATCCCTGCGCGTGCTCGACCCGCGGGCGCGTTTCTTCGGGATCGCGGGACCGAAGATGCGCGCCGCCGGCTGCGAGCAGTGGGAGCCGTCCGAGTCGCTCGCCTTGATGGGGCTGTTCGAAATCCTGGCCGAACTGCCACGCCTGGTGCGCCTGCGCGCGCGCGTGCGTCGCGCCTTCATCGGCGCCCGACCGGATGTGTTCGTCGGCATCGACGCCCCGGAATTCAACCTCGGCCTCGCGCGCCGGCTGCGTGCGGCGGGCATCCCGAGCGTGCAATACGTCAGTCCCCAGGTGTGGGCCTGGCGGCGCGGGCGCGTGCGCGGCATGCGTGAGGCGGTCGACCTGGTGCTGTGCCTGCTGCCCTTCGAGAAGCCGTTCTACGATGAGCACGGCCTTCGGGCGCGCTTCGTCGGCCACCCGCTTGCCGACCAGATTCCCCTCAAGGTCGACCGCGCGGCGGCGCGCGCCGCACTCGGCCTTGCCGCCGATGCCCGCGTGGTGGCGCTCTTGCCGGGGAGCCGGCGCGGCGAGGTGCGGCGGCTCGGGCCGGATTTTGCGGCGACGGTGCGCTGGCTGGCGGCGCGGCGGCCCGATTTGGTGTTCATCGCGCCGATGGCGAACGGCGCGGTGGACGGGATCTTTCGCGCCGCGCTCGGCGCCTTCGCTGATGCTGGTGTCGGCGCGACGCCGGCCACGGTGCGCCTGATCGACGGCCGGGCCCGGGAGGCGTTGATCGCCGCCGATGTGGCCTTGGTCACCTCCGGCACCGCGAGTCTGGAAGCGGCGCTGTGCAAGTGCCCGATGGTCGTGGTCTATCGGCTCACCGCCCTGACCGCGTGGGTGCTGCGGCGTTTCAAACTGGTCAAATCGCCCTACTTTGCGCAGCCGAACCTACTTGCGCAACGACGGCTCGTCGGCGAGTATTTCCAGGACGACATCGTCCCCGAGTCGATCGGAGCGGAGCTCTTGATGTGGCTGGATGACGCGCCGCGGCGGGCGGAATTGATCGAAGAGTTCACGGCGATCCATGCCAGTTTGCGCCTCGATGCGAGCACGAGCGCCGCGCGGGCGATCGCCGAGCTTCTCGGGCGGGCGGGGTCGGCTTGAGCCTGCTCGTCGCCGGCATCGATGAGGCGGGGCGCGGGCCGCTCGCCGGGCCGGTGGTCGCCGGCGCGGTGATCCTGCGCGAGGACCGCGCGATTCCCGGACTGGCCGATTCGAAATCCTTAAGCGCGGCGGTGCGCGAGCGTCTTGCGGGTCAAATCCGCGCCGAGGCGGCCGCCTACGGAATCGGCTGGGCGGATCCGGCCGAGATCGACGTGCTCGATATTCTCCAGGCGACGCTGCTCGCGATGCGTCGTGCGGTGCTCGCGCTCGCGCTGCCCGCGCAGCGCCTGCTGATCGACGGCAATCGCGCGCCCTCGCTCGCCGGCCTCGGCCCCGGGCTGCAGGCGCGGTGCATCGTGCGCGGCGATGCGAGCGTGCCGCTCATCGGCGCCGCCTCGATCCTTGCCAAAACGGCCCGCGACGCCTACATGGAGCGCGCCGACGCGCTCTATCCGCAGTATGGGTTCGCGCGCCACAAGGGCTATCCGACGGCGGAACATCGGCGCCTGCTGCGCCGTTTCGGCCCGTGTCCATTGCACCGCCGATCCTTCGCACCGGTCGCCGCGGCGGCCGGGGAGGCCCGTTGAGCGGCTTCGTGCATCTGCGCCTGCATACCGAGTATTCGCTCGTCGATGGGATCGTGCGCGTGCCCGAACTGATGAGCGCGGTCGCCGCGGCGGGAATGCCGGCGGTCGCGTTGACCGATCAGAGCAACCTGTTTGCGATGGTCAAGTTCTACAAGGAGGGCCAGCGCGCCGGCGTCAAGCCGCTGATCGGCGTGGACGCGTGGATCCGTGAGAGCGGCGATCGCGCCGTGCCCTCGCGGCTCGTCCTGCTGTGTCAGAACCTCAACGGCTATCGGCATCTGACCGAACTCGTGACCCGCTCCTATCTGGAGGGTCAACACGGGGGTGTGCCGATGCTCGAGCGCGCCTGGCTCGACGCCGAGCGGCTCGATGGACTGATCGTGCTCTCCGGGGCGGCGCAGGGCGACATCGGTCTTGCGCTCGCCCGCGGGCGCGAGGACGAGGCGCAGCGCTGCCTCGATGCCTGGCTGGAGCTGTGTGCCGACCGCTTCTATCTGGAAGTGCAGCGCACCGCGCGGGCCGGCGAGAACGAGCTCGCCGAGGCGATCCTCGATCTGGCCGACCGGCGCGGCGTGCCGGCCGTAGCGACCAATGACGTGCGCTTCCTCGCGCGCGCCGATTTCGACGCCCACGAGGCGCGAGTCTGCATTCACGACGGCGCGCTGCTCGCCGACGCCGGGCGCGTACGCCGCTACACCGAAGAGCAATACCTGAAGAGCCCGGACGAGATGGCGGCGTTGTTCGCCGACGCCCCGGAACTGCTGCAGAACAGCCTGGAGATTGCCAAACGCTGCTCGCTCGAACTGACGCTCGGCGCGCCGATGCTGCCCGCCTATCCGGTGCCGCCCGGCAACACCACGGAGGCGTTCCTGCGCGAGGAGGCCGCGCGCGGATTGGACGGGCGGCTCGCGGCGGCCTCGGCGCCGCGCGAGGCCGGGGCCTACGCAAGCCGCCTGGCGCTCGAACTGGACGTGATCTGTCAGATGGGATTCGCGGGCTATTTTCTGATCGTCGCCGATTTCATCCGCTGGGCGCGCGAGAACGGCGTCCCGGTCGGGCCCGGCCGCGGATCGGGAGCCGGTTCGCTCGTCGCCTATGCGCTTGCGATCACGGACCTCGATCCGATCGAGCACGACCTGCTGTTCGAGCGCTTCCTGAATCCGGAGCGGGTGTCGATGCCGGATTTCGACGTCGACTTCTGCATGGAGGGGCGCGATCGTGTGATCGATTATGTCGCCCGCAAATACGGCCGCGACCGCGTCTCGCAGATCATCACCTACGGCACGCTCGCGGCGAAGGCGGTGGTGCGCGACGTCGGCCGCGTGCTCGGGCACAACTACGGCTACGTCGACAAGATCGCCAAGCTGATTCCCTTCGAGATCGGCATCACCCTCGACAAGGCGCTCGAACAGGAGGAGGAGCTGGCGCGCCTGAACGCGAGCGATCCGGAGGTGCGCGAGCTGCTCGAACTGGCGCGTGCCCTCGAGGGCCTGGTGCGCAACGCCGGCACGCATGCGGGCGGCGTCGTGATCGCCCCGTCGGTGCTCACGGATTTCACGCCGCTCTACTGTGAGGAGGGCGGCGGGGCGCCGGTCACGCAGTTCGACAAGGACGACGTCGAGGCCGCCGGTCTCGTCAAGTTCGACTTCCTCGGACTGCGCACGCTCACGGTCATCGACTGGGCGGTGCGCGACATCAACGCCGCGCGCGCGGCAACGGGCGAACCGCCGCTCGCGATCGAAGCGCTGCCGATGGACGATCCGGCCACCTTCCAGCTCTTGAAGAGCTGCCGTACGACCGCGGTCTTCCAGCTCGAGTCGCGCGGCATGAAGGACCTGATCCGCCGGCTGCAGCCGGACCGGTTCGGCGACATCGTCGCGCTGGTGGCGCTGTTTCGTCCGGGCCCGCTGCAATCGGGCATGGTCGATGATTTCATCGCGCGAAAACACGACACCACCGGCGCGAAGATCGACTACCTGCATCCGGATCTGCAGCCGGTCCTGGCCGCGACCTATGGGGTGATCCTGTACCAGGAACAGGTCATGCAGATAGCGCAAATCCTCGCCGGCTACACGCTCGGCGGAGCCGACCTGCTGCGCCGGGCCATGGGCAAGAAGAAGGCCGAGGAGATGGCCAAGCAGCGCTCGGTGTTCGTCGGTGGCGCGGTCGGGCGCGGCGTGCGCGAGGCGCAGGCGACCCACATCTTCGACTTGATGGAGAAATTCGCCGGTTACGGCTTCAACAAGTCGCACTCGGCCGCCTACGCGCTGCTCTCCTACCAGACCGCGTGGTTGAAGGCGCATCATCCGGCCGCGTTCATGGCCGCGGTGCTCTCGGCCGACATGGACAAGACCGACAAGGTCGTCACCTTGATCGACGAATGCGCGAGCATGGGCCTTCAGGTGCTCGCCCCGGACATCAACGAATCGATCTACAAGTTCGCGGTCGCCGGCGGCGAGCGGATCCGCTACGGCCTCGGCGCGATCAAGGGCGTCGGCGCCTCGGCGGTCGAGGCGATCGTCGAGGAGCGTGTGCGCGGCGGACGCTTCGGCGACCTTGCCGATGTCTGCCGGCGCATCGATCTGCAGCGGGTGAACAAGCGGGTCCTGGAGGCGCTGATCCGTTCCGGCAGCCTCGATTCGATCGGCGCGAACCGGGCGACGCTCGCCGCCGAACTGGAGCGCGCGATGCACCTGGGCGAGCAGAACTCGCGTGCCGCAAGCACCGGCCAGGTGGATCTGTTCGGGCTGAACGCGGCCGAGGACCTGGTGCTTGCGGAGTGGAGCGAGTCGGTGCGTCTCGCCGGCGAGCGCGAAACCCTCGGGCTGTTCCTGAGCGGACACCCGATCACCTCCTACGAGCCGGACCTGAAATTTCTGGTCGGCGCGCGCCTCGCGGATGTCGGCGGACCGAAGCCGGCCGCGGTGGAGGGCGGTCGCGCCTGGTCGGCGGGCAAGCCGGTGACCGTCGCCGGGCTCGTGCTCGAGGTGCGCCGCCGGCCGAATCGCGTCACGCTCATCCTCGATGATCGCACCGGCCGCCTCGAGGTGAGCCTGTATGAGGAGATCTACCAGAAGCATCGCGACGTGGTCGTCAAGGATGCGATTCTGCTGATCGACGGTTCGCTGCGCTTCGATGACTTCATCGAAGCCTGGCGGCTTCAGGCGAAGTCCTTGATCGACATCGACCGGGCGCGCGAGCGGCATGCGCGCCGACTATGGATCCGTTGGCCGGCCGAATTCGACACGCCGGCCGGCATGCAGCGCTTCGAGGAATTGTTGAAGCCCCATTTGAAAGGCCCTTGCGCAATCGGCGTCTACCTCGAGCGGCCGGGATATTCCGGCCAGGTGCTGCTCGCGGATGCCTGGTCGGTGCGGCCGACCCGCGCGCTGTTGGATGAATTGACGGCCCGCGTCGGGCGGGACGGCTGGTATTTGGTCTATGGTCCTAGGACGGAAGTCCGGGATGAGGAAACTTCCACATGGCGATGAATTTCTTGGATTTTGAGCAACCGATTGCCGAACTCGAGGCGAAGATCGAGGAGCTGAAATTCCTCGGCGATGACCCGAGCGTCAACCTATCCGAGGAGATCAAACGGCTGCAGGCGAAGAGCCGCGCGCTCACGGCGAGCATTTTCCAGAACTTGACGCCGTGGCAGATCACGCAGCTGGCGCGTCACCCGCAGCGCCCGTACACCCTGGACTACGTCTCGATGATCTTCACGGACTGGCACGAATTGCACGGCGACCGCATGTACGGCGACGATCTGGCGATCGTCGGCGGCCTCGCCCGCATCGAGGGCATACCGCTCGTGCTGATCGGCCACCAGAAGGGCCGCGACACCAAGGAGCGGGTCCGCCGCAACTACGGCATGCCGAAGCCCGAGGGCTATCGCAAGGCGCTGCGGCTGATGATGATGGCCGAGCGCTTCCGCCTGCCCGTGGTCACCTTGATCGACACGCCGGGCGCTTATCCCGGGATCGGCTCGGAGGAGCGCGGCCAGAGCGAGGCGATCGCCCGCAACTTGTTCGAGATGTCGGCGCTCGGCGCACCCGTGCTCTCGATCGTGATCGGCGAGGGCGGTTCGGGCGGCGCGCTCGCGATCGGCGTCTGCGACCGGCTGGTGATGCTGCAGTTCTCGGTCTACTCGGTGATCTCGCCGGAAAGTTGCGCCTCGATTTTGTGGAAGAGCACCGATAAAAAGGAGATCGCCGCCGATGCGATGGGCGGCACCGCGGAGCGGCTGCAGAAGCTCGGCTTGGTCGATGAAGTGCTCAAGGAGCCCTGCGGCGCCGCCCACCGGAATCCGCAGGCGATGGCCGAGGCTTTGAAGGAGTGCATTCTTCGCCATCTGGCCGAACTGCGGGCCATGCCGGTCACGCAGCTGCTCGATGCGCGCCAGGCGCGCGTGCGCTCGTTCGGCGCGTACCGCGAGGGCTGAAGCCGCGATGCATCCGGGCCTTCATGCGCTCGCGGCGAGCCTGCGGGCGCAGCTGCCGCCGCGGGCGAGCGGCATGGTCGTCGCCCTGAGCGGAGGCGCCGATTCGGCCTGTCTGCTCGCCGCCGCCGCGGCCGCGGCCGCCGGCGTCATGCCCTTGCGTGCCGTGCATGTGGACCACGGTCTGCAGGCGGCGGCGGCGGATTTTCGACGACTTTGCACGACGCTCTGCGCGCATCTCGGCGTGCCTTTGTCGATCCTCACGGTGGCGGTCGGGGCCGCACCGGGCGCCTCGCTCGAAGAGGCTGCGCGCGATGCCCGCTACGCGGCGCTCGCCGCGCAGCTCGCGCCCGGTGAATGCTTGCTCACCGCCCATCACGCCGAGGATCAGGCCGAGACGGTGCTGCTGCAGGCCTTGCGCGGTTGCGGCCCGGCCGGGCTCGCGGGCATGCCGCGCTGCCGTCCGCTCGGGCGCGGCGAGCATCTGCGACCCTTTCTCGAGGTGCCGCGCCGCGAGCTCGGGCGTTGCGTGGCCTCGCTCGGTCTCGATACGGCCGTCGATCCGATGAACCGCGATCCACGCTTCGACCGCGCCCACCTTCGCCTGCGAGTCTGGCCCGGGATCAGCGAGCGTTGGCCCGGTGCGGCCGGCGCTCTCGGACGCACGGCGCGGCATGCGGCCGAGGCGCTCGAGCTGCTGAACGCGCTCGCCGATGAGGATCTGGCCGGCTTGCGCGACGGCGCCGAACTGTCGGTCGCGCGGCTGCGGGCGCTCGCGCCGGCGAGGCGTCGCAACGCGCTGCGCCGCTGGATCGGCGAACGGGCGGTGCCGCCACCGGCCGCGCGACTCGCCGAGGCGCTGCGCCAGTGCCTCGATGCGCGTGAGGATCACGTGCCGGCGATCATCTGGGGTGAGCATGCCTTACGGCGCTACCGCGGACGCATTTACCTGACGCCGGCCGTGCCGGCGCGCTTCGCGGACCCCTTGAGCTGGAATCCACACGTCGAGCCGACGCTCGAACTCGGCCACGGGCTCGGACGCCTGCGCTGGGTCGAGCGCGCCGGCGGGCTGGCGGCGGCGCTGTTGCCGCCGACACTGACCGTGCGGGCGCGGTGCGGCGGGGAATCGCTGCGGCTCGCGCCGCGCGCGCCGACGCGCACCGTGCAGCATCTGTGCCAGGCCGAAGGCGTGCCGCCGTGGATGCGCGCGGCGCTGCCGTTCGTTTACGCGGGGCCGCGCCTGATCGCGGTGGCCGATCGCTGGCTCGAGGCGCGCGTGTGCGGCGCGCGCACCGAACCGGGCGCAGGCATCGATTGGGAGGATGCGCCGGCGCTGCTTTGATTGTTCCCGCGCGCAGGTTCTGGTACTCTGAACTCCCGTCGAATTCCCGTAATTCCCAACCAGGCTCGCGCATCGGCGCAGCGACCCGCGACGGTCGGCTGCCGTGGCGTGCGTAGCGGCGGCGACCCAACATGACCAGATTCGTTTTTGTGACCGGAGGCGTCGTCTCCTCCCTCGGCAAGGGCATCGCCTCGGCATCGCTCGGTGCGATCCTCGAGGCCCGCGGCCTGAAGGTGAGCATGGTCAAGCTCGACCCGTACATCAACGTCGATCCGGGCACGATGAGCCCGTTTCAGCACGGCGAGGTGTTCGTCACCGCCGACGGCACCGAGACGGACCTCGATCTCGGCCATTACGAGCGCTTCGTGCGAACGACCACCGGGCGCAACAGCAACTTCACCACCGGACGGATCTACGAGCGGGTCATCGCCAAGGAGCGGCGGGGCGATTACCTCGGCGCGACCGTCCAGGTCATTCCGCACATCACCGATGAGATCAAGTACCGCATCCGCATGGGCGCCGGCGATGCCGACGTCTGCATGGTCGAGATCGGCGGCACCGTCGGCGACATCGAATCGCTGCCCTTTCTCGAGGCCATCCGCCAGATGGGTGTCGAGCTCGGCCGCAATCAGGCGATCTACATGCACCTGACCCTGGTGCCGGTCGTCGGCGGTTCGGGCGAGATCAAGACCAAGCCGACGCAGCACTCGGTCAAGGAACTGCGCGGCATCGGCATCCAGCCCGACATCCTGCTGTGCCGCTGCGCCCAACCGCTGCCCGACGAGCAGCGGCGCAAGATCGCGCTGTTCACGAACGTCGAGGAGCGGGCGGTGATCTCCGCGGTCGATTCGGACGACATCTACAAGATCCCGCTGCTGCTGCACGAGCAGGAACTCGACGACATCGTCGTCGACAAGCTGCGCCTGGAGGTGCCGCGCACCGATCTGGCCGACTGGGGCGCGGTCGTCGCCGCGAAGCAAAATCCCGAGGCGGTCGTCGACATCGCCATGGTCGGCAAGTACGTGCAGATCCGCGATTCGTACATTTCCCTGAACGAGGCGCTGATGCACGGCGGCATCAAGACGCGCACGCGGGTCAACATCCATTACTTCGAGTCCCAGGACATCGAGCGCACGGGGCCGGGCGCGCTCGCCAACATGGATGCGATCCTCGTGCCGGGCGGCTTCGGCGACCGCGGCATCGAGGGCAAGATCCAGGCCATCCGCTTCGCCCGCGAGCAGCGGGTGCCTTATCTCGGCATCTGTCTCGGCATGCAGCTCGCGATCATCGAGTTCGCCCGCGACGTGCTCGCCCTGAAGGGCGCGAACAGCACGGAGTTCGACCGCGCGACCAACCATCCGGTCATCGCCCTGATCACCGAGTGGCAGGACCTCGCGCGCGGCCAGCAGGTGCGCGACGAGCAGACCCATCTCGGCGGCAGCATGCGCCTCGGCGCGCAGGAGGCACGACTGCTCGAAGGCTCGCTCGCCCACGCGATCTACGGCAAGGAGACGATTTTCGAGCGGCACCGGCACCGCTACGAATTCAACAACAATTACCTGGAGGAGATGCGCTCGGCGGGGCTGCGTTTCGCCGGTTTCTCGGTCGACGGCCTCGTCGAGGTCATCGAGCTGCCGGGACATCCGTGGTTCGTCGCGAGCCAGTTCCATCCGGAGTTCACCTCGACTCCGCGCGACGGACACCCCTTGTTCAGCGGCTTCGTGCGCGCGGCGCGCGAGTATCGCGCCGCGCAGCGACCGGGCCGCGCGACGGCATGAAGCTCGGGCCCTTCGAGGTCGGCCTGGACCGGCCGCTGCTGCTCATCGCCGGTCCCTGCGTCATCGAGAGCGAACAGCTGGTGCTCGACGTGGCCGGCGCCTTGCGTGAAACGACACGGGCGCTCGGCGTGCCGTTCGTGTTCAAGGCCTCCTTCGACAAGGCCAACCGTTCCTCGCGCGCGAGCTTTCGCGGTCCGGGCCTCGAGGGCGGGCTGAAAGCGCTCGAGCGGGTGCGGGCCGAGATCGGCGTGCCGGTGCTCACCGATGTGCACGAGGACACCCCGCTTGCCGAGGTCGCGAGCGTCGTCGATGTGCTGCAGACGCCGGCTTTCCTGTGCCGGCAGACGAATTTCATCGTCGCGGTCGCCTCGCAGGGCCGGCCCGTCAACATCAAGAAGGGCCAGTTCCTCTCGCCCTGGGAGATGCAGAACGTGGTCGACAAGGCGCGTTCGACCGGCAACACGCAAATCATGGTCTGCGAGCGCGGCTTCTCGTTCGGCTACAACAACCTGGTCGCCGACATGCGTTCGCTCGCGGTGATGCGCGCGACCGGCTGCCCGGTGATCTTCGACGCCACCCATTCGGTGCAGCTGCCGGGCGGCAGGGGCGATTCCTCCGGCGGGCAGCGCGAGTTCGTGCCGGTGCTCGCCCGCGCGGCGGTGGCGGCCGGCGTGGCCGGCGTGTTCATGGAGACGCACCCGGATCCGGCCCGGGCGCTTTCCGACGGACCGAACGCCTGGCCCTTGCACCGGCTCGAGCCCTTGCTCAGGACGCTGGTTGAGATCGATCGAATCACCAAGAAACAAGCCTTCGAGGAGTCCCTGCTATGAGTCACATCGTCGACATCCGCGGCCGCGAGATCATCGATTCACGCGGCAATCCGACGGTCGAGGCGGACGTGCTGCTCGACAGCGGTGTGCTCGGTCGCGCCGCGGTGCCCTCCGGCGCCTCGACCGGCTCGCGCGAGGCGGTTGAGCTGCGCGACGCGGATCCTGAGCGTTTCGGCGGCAAGGGGGTGCGCAAGGCTGTCGCCCACGTCAATGGTCCGATCCGGGATTTGCTGCGCGGCACGAGCGTCGAGGACCAGGCGCGCCTCGACGCGCGGCTGATCGAGCTCGACGGCACCGAGACGAAGTCGCGGCTCGGCGCCAACGCGATACTGGCCGCCTCGCTCGCCGCGGCGCACGCCGCTGCGCGCGAGCGCAAATTGCCGCTGTACCGGCACCTCGGCGGCGATCGGGACTATGTGCTGCCGGTGCCGATGATGAACATCATCAACGGCGGCGCGCACGCCGACAACAGCGTCGACATTCAGGAATTCATGATCCTGCCGCTCGGCGCGCCCTCCTTGTCCGAGGCGCTGCGTTACGGCGCGGAGGTCTTCCATGCGCTGAAGAAGGTCCTGCACGCCAAGGGCCTGAACACCGCGGTAGGCGATGAGGGGGGATTCGCGCCGGACCTTCCCTCGAACGAGGCGGCACTGACGACGATACTCGAGGCGATCGAGGCGGCCGGCTACCGCGCGGGCCGGGATATCTATCTGGGGCTCGACGTCGCCAGCACCGAATTCTATGCCAACGGTCGGTATGAGCTCGAGTCCGAGGGACGCAAGTTCAGCTCGGCGCAGTTCGCCGACTATCTTGCCGACCTGGCGGCGCGGTATCCGATCGTCACGATCGAGGACGGCATGGCCGAGGACGACTGGGCGGGCTGGGAGATCCTGACGCGCAAGCTCGGCACCAAGCTGCAACTGGTCGGCGACGATCTGTTCGTCACCAACACCAAGATCCTCGCCGAGGGCATCGAGCGGCGGGTCGCGAACGCGATCCTCATCAAGCCGAACCAGATCGGTACGCTCAGCGAGACGTTGGCCGCGATTGCGCTTGCGGCGCAGGCGAAGTATGCGTCGATCGTCTCGCACCGCTCGGGCGAGACCGAGGATGCGACGATCGCCGACCTCGCCGTGGCGACGACCGCGACGCAGATCAAGACCGGCTCGATGTCGCGCTCCGATCGGGTGGCGAAATACAACCAATTGCTGCGTATCGAGGCTGAATTGGGTGCCAAGGCAACTTACGCGGGCTTGGGCGCGCTATCGGTTCCAATTCCTTAAGTGTTCATGCTAAGCTCATGTGACAATGAGGGTTTTTACCGCAGCGCTCGGTTTGGCCTTGATCATGCTGCAGTACCGGCTGTGGTTCTCGAACCAGGGTACGCGTGAGGTCATGCGCCTGCAGTCCGAGATCGTCGCGCAGACCGCCGCGAACGCGACCCAGGCCGCACACAACGCGCGGCTCGCCGCCGAGGTGCAGGACTTGAAGGTCGGCCGCGGAGCGCTCGAGGAAAAGGCGCGCAGCGAACTCGGCATGATCGGTGCCAACGAGACCTTCTACGAGGTCGTGCCGGCGAGCACCCCCTCACCCCCGGCGTCCGCCATCACCGCCCGCAACGTCACCGCCCGCAACGAATGAACCGCGCGCGCGAGGCACGGCGCGTGTTCGCGATCCTGCCGGCGGCCGGCCGCGGCGAGCGCTTCGCGCCCGACGCCGCCTTGCCGAAGCAGTACGTCGAACTCGAGGGGCGCGCGATGATCGAGTGGTCGATCGCCGCCTTGCTCGCGAATGCGCGCATCGAGGCGGTCGTCGTCGTCACCGCCCCCACGGACCCGCACTGGGCCGGCATCGCGGCGCGGCTCGCCGAGCCGCGCCTGCTGTCGGCGATCGGTGGTGCGAGCCGGCAGCAATCGGTGGCGAATGGACTTACGCGCCTCGCCGATCTGGCCGCCGAGGAGGACTGGGTGCTCGTGCACGACGCCGCGCGACCGTGTCTCGGCGCCGCCGACATCGAGGCCTTGTTGGCGGCGCTCGATCAGGGTGCGCCCGGCGCGCTGCTCGGCGCGCCGCTCGTCGATACGATCAAGCGGGCACGTGCCGACGGTTCGATCGAGACGCTCGAGCGCACCGGGCTGTGGCGCGCGCTGACGCCGCAGGTGTTCCCGCATGGGCGGCTGCGCGATGCGCTCGCGGCCGCCGCCGCGGCGGGATTTGCGGTCACCGACGAGGCCCAGGCGATGGAGCGCGCCGGCCATGCGCACGTCCTGGTGCCGGGTTCGCCGCTCAACATCAAGGTCACGAGGGCGGAGGATCTGCACACCGCCGCCCGCATCTTGGGCCATGCGGAGGCGCGAAGGATGAGGGTCGGTCAAGGTTTCGACGTGCACAGCTTCGGCGAGGGTGATCACGTGATGTTGGGCGGCGTGCGCATCGCCCACACGCGCGGGGTGGTCGCGCATTCGGACGGTGATGTGGTCATTCACGCGCTCTGCGACGCGATCCTCGGCGCGCTCGGTGCGGGCGATATCGGCGAACATTTTCCCGACAGCGATCCGCGTCATCGGGGCGCCGACAGCCGCGTGTTCCTGCGCACGGTCGCGGCGCGGATGCGCGCCGCCGGCTTCGTGCTCGCCAATGCGGACATCACGGTGCTCGCCGAGGCGCCGCGCATCGCGCGGCACCGCGCGGCGATGGCCGGCGCGCTCGCCGAGGATCTCGGGGTGCCGCCGGGCGCGATCAACGTCAAGGCGACGACCACCGAGCGCCTGGGCTTCATAGGGCGCGCCGAGGGACTCGCCGCCTCGGCGTGCGTGTTGCTCGAGGCGCCGCGGGATTTGGCCGGCTCAGGCGCGCAGCAGCACGTATAGCGCGCCCGAGCCGCCGTCGGCCGGCCGCGCCGTGGCGAAGGCGATGACTTCGTGGCGGTGGCGCAGCCACTCGTTGACCGCCGCTTTGAGCACCGGGCCGCGCGCCCCGGAGCGCATGCCCTTGCCGTGGATGATGCGTACGCAGCGCAGCCCGCGTTCACGGCAGTCGTCGAGAAACTCCACCAGCAGCCGATGCGCGTGCAGCTGCGTCAGGCCGTGCAGATCCAGTTCCTCTTGCACGCCGGGGCCGCCACGGCGCAGTTGGCGAAATTGTCCATCGCGTACACCGGGTCGCCGGAACGCGAGCCGCTCGGGCGGTGGCGTGGAGGTGTCGACGGGCGGCGCACCGCCCTCTGCAGCCGTCTCGCCGCTCGCCGCCGCGCGGGCGCGCGCCGCGCGCTTTTTCTGCGCGGCCGAGGGCGGCGGCGGGGCGATCGGCGCGGCCCGGGGCGCAAGGCGCTTCACGCCGCGCATCGCGTCGCGAAACGCCGCCGCATCGGCGCCGTCGCCCTGCGCTTCGCGCCTCTCGCGGTGGTTGCGTTTTTCCTCGGCGCTCATGGGCGGGCTCGCTCGGCTATCGGCGTTGCTGAGCTTACAGTATAGTTCGCACGGCGCCGCCCGCCACCCTTTGGTGGTCCCCTGAAAGAAAAGTGAAAATCCTACTCTCGAACGACGACGGCTATCGCGCGCAAGGATTGTCGGCGCTGCGCGCGGCGATCGAGCCGCTCGGGTCGGTGACGGTGGTCGCGCCGGACCGCAATCGCAGCGGCGCAAGCAATTCCCTTACGCTCGATGTGCCGCTGCGCGCATGGCGCTACGACGAGCACGCCTATTTCGTCAATGGCACGCCGACCGACTGCGTGCATCTGGCGATCTCCGGTTTGTTCGATTTCGACCATGATCTGGTGGTCTCCGGCGTCAACGACGGCGCGAATCTTGGCGATGACGTGCTCTACTCGGGCACCGTCGCCGCCGCCATGGAGGGACGCTTCCTCGGTCTGTCGGCGGTGGCGGTGTCGCTGTGCGTCGAGCCGGGCAGTCCGCGAAACTTCGAGGCCGCGGCGCGCGTCGCGGCGGAGCTGGTCAAGCGTCTGGCGCAGCGGCCGCTCGACAGTTCGGTGATCCTGAACGTCAATGTGCCGGATCTGCCCAACGGCCAGTTGCGCGGCCTGCGGGTCACGCGCCTCGGCAACCGGCATCGCAGCGAGCCGGTGGTGCGTGCGCAGGATCCGCGCGGCCGCGAGGTGTTCTGGGTCGGCTCGGCCGGCGCCGGTCAGGATGCGGGGCCCGGCACCGACTTTCACGCGATCGCGGAGGGCTTCGTCTCGATCACGCCTCTGCAGATCGACCTGACGCGGCATGCCTCGATCCCCGACACCGAGCGATGGCTGCGCGATGAGGCGCCTGCGCCGTGAATAGTCCGCTCGAAAATTCCCGCCATTCGGGCATCGGCATGACCTCGGCACGCACCCGTGAACG
This sequence comes from Steroidobacteraceae bacterium, assembly GCA_013044085.1. Taxonomy (GTDB): domain Bacteria; phylum Pseudomonadota; class Gammaproteobacteria; order Steroidobacterales; family Steroidobacteraceae; genus Bog-1198. The sequence continues at coordinate 345 of JABEVI010000280.1, read as the reverse complement.
GCTCGTGCAGCGTCTCGCCGATCAAGGCATCCGCGATCAACGCGTGCTCGACCGGATCCGGCACGTGCCGCGGCATCTGTTCGTCGACGAGGCGCTCGCCAGCCGCGCCTACGAGGATACCGCGCTGCCGATCGGCTACGGCCAGACGATCTCGCAGCCCTACATCGTCGCGCGCATGACCGAAGCGCTCGCCGCCGGGGGAGCGCTGCGGCGGGTGCTCGAGATCGGCACCGGTTGCGGCTATCAGACCGCGGTGCTGACGGCGTTCGCGACCGAGGTCTACACGATCGAGCGCATCGAGCCGCTGCTCGGGCGGGCGCGCCGCAATCTGCGCGAGCTGAAGAT
>JABEVI010000279.1 GCA_013044085.1 Steroidobacteraceae bacterium | reverse complement strand
TATTCCGCAACCTCGAAGTCCGGTGCGTGGATCGCGCCGGCGGGATTCGCCATCTGAGCCTCAGCGGCGAACCGATCTTCGACGATCAGGATCAATTCAAGGGCTACCGTGGCATCACGCGCGATATCGGCGCGCGCAAGCACGCGGAAGCCGCCACGCAGCGGTCCAATCGCCACGTGCGCAGGGTTCTCGACGGGTTCGGTGCCGCCATCGCGGTGCTCGATGAGGGCGGGGTCGTGCTCTCGGTAAACCCGGCCTGGCACGTCCTGGCGAGTTCACACCCTGGCATCGTGGATGTCGAATGTGGCGCGAACTATCTGGCCGGATACGACAAAGCCGGCGGCGTTGACCGCATCGATGGGATGGCGCTCGCCGCGGGGATTCGACAAGTGATCGGCGGAGAACGCGCGCAATTTCGCTACGAATACGCCGGTGGTACACCGGCGGGGCGGCAATGGATCGAGATGCGCATTGCGGGCACCAGCGGCGATGATGCGGCACGCGCCATCGTTTCCTGTGAGGACATCACCGACCGCAGGCGTGGGGAATCGCTGATGGACCTGGAGTGCACGGTGCTGCGCTGTCTTGCCGACGCCGATACCGCCCCTGCCGCGCTGACATCGGTGATCCGCGCCGTATGCGAAAGCCAGGGCTGGAATTGCGGTCGGTATTTCAGCCTGGATCAATCGGCCGGCGTGCTGCATTTTAGCGAGGCGTGGGGCGTGCCGGTGGACTCGGTCGGGCGATTTCTGGATCAGTCGCGTGGCCTCATGTTTCGCCCGGGGGCTGGCCTGGCGGGCCGCGTCTGTCAGACAGGGCAGCCGCTTTGGATCCTCGATGGCACGCGATCTGCCGGCGTGTCTCCGACGGCGCTGGCTCCTGAAACCGGCGAGGAAGCGGCGTTCGCCTTTCCGGTTACATCGACCGACAGCACCGTCGGCGTGCTCGCCTTCTCGAATCCGCTCATCCGCGAACCCGATGACCGCATGCTGCGGGTGGTGCGGTCCATCGGAATTCATCTCGGGCGATTTCTGCAACGCCAGCGGGTGCACGACGCGTTGCGCCGAAGCGAGAGCCGCTTACGCGCTCTGAACGTCCTGGCCTCCGATTGGTATTGGGAACAGGATCGGGAATTTCGCTTCACTCGATGTGGCGATGGTTGTCCCTTTGGCGAGGCCGGGATCCTCGGCAAGACGCACTGGGAGCTGCCGAATGTCGTGCTGAGCGAAGAACAATGGGCGGAACACAAATCGCAGCTCGCCGCGTGTTGGTCCTTTCACGATTTCGAATTCGCGGTCCTGCAACCCGACGGACAGTACGCCCACTATGCGATCAGCGGTGAACCCGTGTACGACGAAGCGGGGGAATTTTCCGGCTATTGCGGCAACGGGCTGGACATCACGAAGCGCAAGCGCGCCGAGGCCGCCCGATCAACATGGCACGAACATCGTTGATGTTCGTGTAAGTCGGCCCCGTGACCACGGTGTCACCGATGGCGTCGAAGAAACTGAAGCTGTCGTTCTGGTGTAGGTGTGTCCAGGGGTCTAGACCCAGGGAGCGGCCTCTGTTCAGGGTGTCGGGCGTGATCCATGCGCCGGCCGCGGCACCGCCGCCATCCAATCCATCGGTTCCGGCCGACAGCGCATGGATCCCGGTCTCGCCGCTCAAGGCGAGCGCGAGCGCGAGTGCGAACTCGGTGTTGCGCCCGCCGCGTCCCTTTCCGCGCAGGGTGACGGTGGCCTCACCGCCGGACAGAATGACACAGGGTGCGGTGAACGGCTGGCCGCGTCGCTTCACCTGAACGGCAACCGCGGCGTGAGCCAGCGCAAGATCGCGCGCCTCGCCCTGCATGGCGTCCGAAAGAATATAAACGGATAATCCACGTTGTCGTGCCAGCTTGGCGGCCGCCTCCAGCCCGTCCTGGGCGCAGGCGACGATGCGGTGGCTGTGTCCCCCAAAGCACGGTGAACCGGGCTTCGGAGATTCCAGTGAACCATCGCTCAGCCGCGCGCGAATCATCCGACTGATCCGAATGCGATAGTGATCGAGGAGGCGTAACGCGTCGGCGCAGGTCGTCGGGTCGGGCAGTGTCGGCGCTGATGCGATTAGCGTCGGATCATCTCCTGGAATGTCGGAGATCAGCAGCGATACGACCGGTGCGGGGTGCGCGTGAGCGGCAAGGCGCCCGCCTTTGATGGCTGACAGATGCTTGCGCACGGTGTTGATTTCCCGAATCGTCGCGCCGCGCGTCAAAAGGGCCCGCGTGATGGTCTGCTTTTCCTTCAGGGTCAGGCCGTCGGCGGGCAGCGCACAAAGTGCCGACCCGCCACCTGAGATCAGTGAGAGCACCAGGTCGGCCGGTCCGAGGTTGGAGACGGCGGCGATGAGTCGCCGTCCGGCCTCGACACTGCGTGCGTCCGGAATCGGATGCGAGGTCTCAATCTGTTCGATGCGTGAGAGCGGCAAGGTGGCGCCATGCGGGACGGCGATAACACCCGTCAGAGGACCCGACCAATGTGTTTCGGTCGCCTTTGCCATCGCTGCCGCGGCCTTGCCGACACCCACGACCACGGTGCGTCCCTTGGGGGGTGGCGGCAGGTGCGGCGGTAGGATCCTGCGCGGGTCTGCCGCGGCCAGCGCTGCGCTGTACAGGTCCCGTAGCAAAGTGATCGCGGCCTCGGGGGCCGTGCGCTCATCCCCGGTGGTGTGCATGAATTCGATGGCGCGGTCTCGGGCGCGAGTTGAGAACTCATGATGCCGCCCACCGAGGCGGTAGCGCAATACAGACGCCCCCTGCCTGCAGCGGCAGTCGTTGCTTAAGCACCAACCTGAAGGGGGCGGCGAGCCCTCAGCCAGTCTCGGAGACCCTGGGTGTCGGCATGAATACGTATGCGACGGCTTGCTTTAATCCGCTGGATTACCAATCATTTGATGACAGAATTGCGTCGGCGCCCGAGCGAACCCGGGACCGGCTGGCGGCCTGTTGCAGAACAACCACATTGCCTTGGGGGGAGAGTTGTCGTGATGATCAAACGCAAGCGAACTATTCTTGAAATGGCGGTCGCCACCGCATGCTTCGGCGCCGCCGCCGTAATGCCGCTCACGGCCTTCGCCGCCACGAAGAGCGACGCCGCGCCCACCTCAACCCAGCACAAGAAAGCCAAGAAAAGGGTCGCCAACGAGAACTTGCTGAAGGAAGTGGTAGTCAACGGCTATATCAGCAGTATCCAGAACTCCATCGCCGTCCAGAAGAACTCCAACTCCATCGTCGAGGCGGTCTCCGCCGAGGACATCGGTAAGCTGCCCGGCACCAGCATTGCGAGCGCCCTCGGTCGCCTGCCGGGCCTCGCCATGCAAATGGTCTCTGGACGACCGCAGGAAGTGGCGATTCATGGATTGGGTGAGGATTTCAGCACCGGCCTCCTGGATGGCGCCGAACAGGCCACCACCTCCGAAGACCGTGGCATCCATTTCAGCCAGTATCCGCCCGGCATGTTCAAGACGATCAAGGTGTACTTGAATCCGCGGGCAGATCTGATCGGTCAGGGTCTCGCCGGCACGGTGGATATGGAAACCTGGCGCCCGCTCCAGGTGTCACACCGAGAGGCTTCGATCAACGCGAGCTATCGCTGGGTCAGCCCCGGCGATCAGATGCCCGGTCCCGGCGTTAGTGACAAGGGCTACAACATCGACGGAATTTACATCAACCAGTTCGACGAGCACACGCTCGGCGTCTCCCTGGGAGTGGACATCGACGCCCTGCCGACCAAGGACCTGCACGAGGCGCCGTGGGGATACCCGACCGATTCTGCCGGCAACTTCGTACCCGGAGGCTCGAAGAATTACAACTATTCGAGCCTCAGAAAGCGCGAATCGTATTTCGCCACCTTCGAGTATCAGCCGTCCAACGCGTACACCACCACGCTGGATCTGACGTACGAGGATTACAACAAGGTTACTCAGCGCAAGGGCATTGAGTTCCCATTGTTCTGGTCGAGCGCGACGCTGGCCTCGGTGGGGCCGGCAACCAACGGGTTCGTGCAGAGCGGCACGTATACCGGCGTTTATCCGGTAATCCGCAACGACTACAACCGTCACAAGGACCGCGTGTACAACGCGGTTTGGAAAAACAAGTTCAGGCTCGCAGATCACTGGACGGCCGGGATCGACGCGAGTCTGAGCGATGCACGACGAGATTATGGAAAACTGGAATCCTATTCCGGGTTCGGCTACGACGGGCCGGCGAGCAATGGCACCATTCCCTCGGCGACGGTCAACTTCAGTTATGCCCCGGACGGTCAGTTGCTTCTGACCTCTCCGACGAATTTCGCCTCGAGTTCCATTGTCCTGACGGACCCGCAGGGCTGGGGTGCCGGTTCGGGCCTGGTGCAACAAGGCTTCCTCAACCAGTTGCACAACGAGGAATATATCGAGCATCTGAAGCTGCACGCCGAGCACTTCTTCGATAACGGGCCGATCTCCAGCGTGGAAGTCGGCGTGGACGGCGCCCGTCATCACAAGAACTTCAACATCTACCAGGCCTTCGTGGTGCTGCCGGGCGCCGCATGCGGGAACGTGATCACCCCGACCTGCACCCCGACCCAGACCGCAAGCATTCCGGGCGCGTCGGTGACGGATGCCTTGGGTTTCATGGGCATCGGCCCGCAGATCACCTATGACCCGAACGCCTTGCTCGCGAACGGCACCGATGTGTACTTCCCCACCACGGGATCGAACACCGGCCCGCTCGGTCCGCCGCAGTGGACCGTGAAGGAGGACGATACCTACGGCTTCCTGCAGTTCAACATTCATACGTCGATCACGGAGAACGTCGGATTGCGCGGCAATTTCGGCCTGCAGGTCGCACACACGTCGCAGAGCTCGCAGGGTTCGCGGGTCGCGCCGGGCGTCGCGGCGGGCGGCTCGTCGCAGGTCGTTCTGATTCCCATGTCGGGTGGTACGAGTTTCACGCGCTATCTGCCGAGCCTGAACCTGGTGTTCTCGTTCCCGGATAACTACGACGCGCGCCTCGGCATATCGCGGACCATGGCAAGGCCGCGCATGAGCGACATGAGTGCGGGCGCCAATATCAGCACCAGTCCGCAGTATCTGGCGAGCACCAATCCGAACCAGGCGTATTTCAGCGGTTCGGGCGGCAATCCCGCTCTGTTGCCAACCATGGCCACGAACTACAATTTGAGCGTTGAGCATTACTTTACCGGAAGGGCCTCGGGGTATCGGTGCACCGCCAACCAGGGAGCACTGTGCGAGGGAGGTGCGACCGGCATGATCCAGTTGTCGACCTATTACCTGAATCTGTCGGACTACATCAATGACGCCGCAGCGACGCTGCAAAACTTCACGCCGTACGTGAATTCGTATCTCACCCCGGCGGAACAGGCGGCGCTTGGCACGCCATTGGGCACGTTCACAGAGCCCGCAAACCAGGGCAACGGCCATCTCTATGGCGCGCAGATCGCCACCAACATCCCGCTGGGCGACATCAGCCGCTATCTGGACGGCTTCGGCATACAAGCGAGCGCCAACCTCTCCAAGAGCGCGATCGTCTACCCGGGAAATTCAGCGCCGGTTCCGATCGACGGCCTGTCCAAGTGGGTGGAGCACGTCGGCCTGTACTATGGTTTCCGTGGCTTCGAGGCGAACGTGGGTTTCGACTCCCGCACCGCTTTCCTGGGGCGTATCTTCGGCCTGAGCGAAACCCGTCAGGAAGACATGATCAAGGCACAGCACTACATCAATGCCCAGGTCAGCTACGACTTCTACAGCGGTCCGCTCAAGGGTTTGACGCTGATCGCGTCGGGCACTAACTTGGGGAATGAGGTTCAGGAGACCTACCAGAACGGCGACCCGCGGCAGGTCATCCGCTGGGATCAATATGGCCGCACTTATCAGGTGGGATTCTCTTACCGACTGTAATGATCGAAGTTCCATCGAGGGAACTTGCCCCGCTGGCGCACGCCAGCGGGGTTTTTTTTGTGCGCCCGGCAGGGCGCCCTTCCTGCCCGCATCCTCGCGGCGGCAGGTAGAATCGTTGCCTGGACTCGGAGCACAGGGCTAATGGCCGTCTTACCCGTCAAGCGTGTGGTGATCGTCGGGGGCGGTACCGCCGGGTGGATGACCGCGGCGGTCTTGAGTTGCGCCATGGGCGAGCGCCTCGAAATCCGCGTCGTGGAGTCCGAGTCGATCGGCATCGTCGGAGTCGGCGAAGCGACCATCCCGCAGATCCGCCACGTCAATCGATTCCTCGGTATCGACGAGGACGCGATGCTGCGCGCGACGGGCGGGACGTTCAAACTCGCCATTCAATTCAACGACTGGCTCCGTATTGGACACTCCTATCTGCACGCTTTCGGCGACGTCGGCTTGCCGCTCGGGCTGCTGCCGTTCCAACACTACTGGCTGCGTGGCGGCACGGGAGCGGCGGACCTTTGGAGCTACTCGCTCAATGCCGCGGCGGCCGGGGAGGGGCGCATGGCGCGCATTGAACAGGTGGGCCGCAGCCCGATCAGCGGCATCAAGTATGCGTTTCATCTGGACGCGGCGCTCTATGGTCAGGTGCTGCGAGCCTACGCTGAGAAACACCGGGTAAGGCGAACCGAGGGAACCGTCGTCGACGTCGGACTGCGCGGCGAGGACGGTTACATCGAGGCGGTTCGGCTCGAGAGCGGCGAGCGCATTGAAGGCGATCTGTTCATCGACTGCTCGGGCTTCCGAGCCCTCTTGATCGAGGGGGCGCTGCGCTGTGGCTTCGATGACTGGCGCGACTGGCTGCCCTGCGACCGGGCGCTGGCGGTGCCGAGCGAACCCGTCGCTCCGATGCGGCCCTATACCCAGGCCAACGCGCGGCCGGCCGGCTGGCAGTGGCGGATCCCGCTGCAGCACCGTACGGGCAATGGCCACGTCTATAGCAGCGAGTTCATGAGTGAAGACGAGGCCACGGCGATTCTGCTTCGCAGTCTCGACGGCAGGGCGCTCGGCGATCCGCGCAGGATCGCGTTCAACGCCGGTGCACGACAAAAATTCTGGTCACGCAACTGCGTGGCCATCGGCCTCGCGGCAGGCTTTCTCGAGCCGCTCGAATCGACGGCCATTCACCTGATCCAGTCGGGCGTCAACCGGTTGCTGACGCTGTTCCCGGACCGCGGATTCGATCCGGCGCTCAGCGAGGAGTACAACCGTAAGACCCGCGAAGAATACGAACAGGTGCGTGACTTCCTGGTGCTGCACTATCGGACGACGGAGCGGCGCGATACGCCCTTCTGGCGGCGTTGCGGTGCGCTGCCGGCGCCGGCCAGCCTGCAGCGCAAGCTGGATCTATTCCGCAGTTCCGGACAGATTTTTCGCGAGGGCGAGGAATTGTTCGCCGAACCGTCGTGGCTGCAGGTCATGATAGGGCAGGGTGTTCTGCCGGGGCGGCATCATCCGATCGCCGACGAGCTGCCGCGGGAGAAACTCGACGAGTTCCTCGGCACCATCCGCGCACTGATTCGCGGCGCCGTGGAGCGCATGGACGGCCACGAGCGGTTCATTGCGCAGCATTGCGCCGCCGCACCCAATGCATGATGAGCCGGGGTCAAGGGGAGCGGGAACCCGCCAGCGTTGTCGCGCGGCAGTGGCGCTCGATGAATTCCCGGTGGGTCGGCAGCGACCGTGCGGACTTTTCCAATACCTCACGAATGCCTGCGAGGCAGCGAGTCGCGTCCACGGCACCACGTAGATCGGCCAGCGGATGGTGATGCTCGGGCCAAACCTCCTGTCCGACGAGCACCGCCAGCCAGTTCGAGTTCTGGAACAACTCGAGCGGCTCGGCGACGATACCGCCGTGGCGGCGAAAATGGTCGATCTTGTACTGCAGCTCCTGCGGGATCGGCATCTCGCGCGTATACCGCCACAGCGGTTCCTCGCGGCGCTGTGCGTGGTAGTGCAAGATGAGAAAATCACGGATGCGTTCGAATTCGACGCGGGTGATGCGGTTGTACTCGACTGCGAGGAGCGGATCGAAATCGCGATCCGGGAACAGCGCGAGCAGCCGGGTGATCGCCGACTGGACCATGTGAATGGCCGTCGATTCGAGCGGCTCGAGAAAGCCGGCCGCGAGGCCGATGGCGACGCAGTTGCGTGACCAGAATTCGCGCCGTGCCCCGGCGGCGAATCTGATCAGGCGCGGTTCGCCGAGGCTCTTGCCGTCGAGGTTGGCAAGAAGCACCGCGGCCGCCTCGTCGTCACCCAGATATTCGCTGCAATAGACGTGACCGTTGCCCGTGCGGTGCTGCAGCGGAATCCGCCACTGCCAGCCGGCCGGACGTGCGGTAGAGCGCGTGTACGGCGGTAACTCGGCGCCGACCTCACAGCCGACGGTGACGGCCCGGTCGCACGGCAACCAGTGTTGCCAGCTGTCGTATCCGCGTTCGAGCGCCCCCGCGATCAAGAGGGCGCGGAAGCCGGAGCAGTCGATGAACAGATCGCCGTGTATCCGCCGATCATCCCTGAGCACGAGCGATTCGATGAAGCCGTCCTCGCCGCGAAGGCACACGTCCACGATCTCGCCCTCGGTGCGCACCACGCCACGCTTTTCTGCATAGGCACGCAGATATCCGGCGTAGAGTGCGGCATCGAAGTGATAGGCGTAGTCGAAACTCGACAAAACCAGCCGCCGATCGGCAGCTGGCCGGTCGAAGCGTCCGGCACGCGCCGCCGCCCAGGCCATCGCGTAGTCTTGCAGCGGTACTGTGCTGCCGCGGCCGCGCTCGCGCAGCCAGTAGTGATGCAACGAGATGCTGTCGAAGTCGGGCGCAAACCGGCCGAAGGGGTGGAAGTAACGTTGGCCGGGCCGCGTCCAGTCGACGAATTCGATGCCGAGCTTGAACGTGCCGCCGGTGCCGGCTGCGAAGGCGTTCTCATCCAAGCCGAGCTGCTGGTTGAATAGCTTGATCGGCGGAATGGTCGCCTCGCCGACTCCCACGGTGCCGATCGCGGCGGATTCGATCAGCTCGATGGGACAGTTGCCGTTGGTTGCATTGGCGAGCGCCGCCGCGCTCATCCAGCCGGCGGTTCCTCCTCCGACGATCACGATGCGCCGAATGCGGCGCCCGGTCGAGTCATTCAAGTCGTGCTGCTCGTCATGATCGTCCAACCTGCGCGAAGTGTTCCACGCGCGGCGGCTCCGCGAAATAGGGGCCGACGATCGCGCGCCAGCGGGTGAAGGCATCGGACTGCCGGAAACCCACGGTATGATCCTCGATCGTGGCCCAGCGAATCATCAGCAGATAGCGCTCGGCGGACTCGATGCCCTTGCGAATCTCGCAGCCGAGAAATCCCTTGGCGTGCGCGATGACGCTGTCCACACCATGGACGATGGCGGCTTCAAATTCGGCCTGCTTCCCCGCGTGAATGCGGATGTCGGCGAATTCAAGAATCATGGCGGAAGCTCTCCTGTGGGCAATCGCGCGTCAACGCTCCTGGTCCGTCGGGCGCATCAGAATTTCGTTGATATTGACGTGCGCCGGCTGGCCGGCGCAGAACACGATGGTGCGGGCAATGTCCTCGCTTTGCAGTTGACGCATGCTATGCGCCAAACTGTTCAAGGCGGCCTGAGTGGCCGGATGGGAGATGCGCTCGCGCAACTCGGTTTGCGCAAAGCCGGGTTCGATCACCGTGACCCGGATATTGTCCATGTAGGCTTCGCGACGCAGCGATTCACTGAAGCCCACCACACCCCATTTGGTTGCTGAGTAGCCGCCGCCGTTGGGATTGGCCTGGCGCCCGGACGTGGAGGCGATGTTGAAGATGTGGCCGTCCTTGCGCGTCCGCATGCCCGGCAAGGCGGCCTGACAGCTTGCGATGAGCCCGACCAGGTTCAGCTGGATCATGTGCTGCCAGCGCGCCAGGTCCGCGATGTCGATCGGTTCCAGGTACATCACCCCCGCGTTGTTTACGAGCACGTCGAGCCTGCCGTACTCGGCCTCGGTGTCGCGAACGACTTGTTGTGCCGCATGCGGATCCGCCAGGTCGGCCGGAAGCACCCGCACCTCGGCGCCCAGTGCGCGCAATTTGGCGGCCAATGCGTCGAGCCGGTCGACGCGTCGGGCGCTCAGGGCAAGACGCGCACCCGCCTGCGCGAACAACTCGGCGGTGGCTTCACCGAACCCGGACGACGCTCCGGTGATAAGGACGACACGGTCCCGCAGGCTGGCTGGCGCGAGATTCAGGGGCATGAATCAATCCTTTCAATGCACGCTCGCGGCACGAGCCTGTGATGGGGCGCGCATTTTATCCCGCCCACCCGCCAAGGGGGAAATGAGAAGTGCACCGATTCTCGCCGCGTTCAGCGGCCCGCTGGCGCCGCCCTGACCGCCGGTATACAACGCAGCCTCGGCAAGAAAGCTCATGTTGAAACCCTGGCGCAGGGCGAATGCGCAGCGCGTGCCGGCCATCGCGTGGAAGCGTGCCACGCTGGAACGTTGCAGGCCGATGGCCTGTGGCATCACCACCGGCACGATCTGCGCGGATGCGCCGGCGCAGTGCACCTCGATGCGCTTCACCGCCGCGGTAATGCCCGTGTTGATCGGACCGTGCGTGTTGGCGTACTCCAATCGCAACAGGTAGTTGCCATTGGCCGGCGCGATCCACTCGCGCGGCCATGGCCCTTCGATGCGTGTCGTCTCGCCGACGCAAATCGGTTCGCTGGGCGCCGACTCAACGCCCTGCGCGCGCGTGGTCAGGCTGAAACATCGTCGCGCGGTGCTGGCCCGAATGCGCCAATCCACGGCCTGCGCTCCCTGCGCGCGGCCATTCATCCATAGCGTGGCGGGCACGAGGCTGTGCACACGCCAGCTCGCGCCGGTGCGCTTAACACTGGGCGGCGCGGGTGTGGCCGGGGCAAACACCGGTAGCGGGGCGCGCAGCGGCGCGGCCGCCACGTGGATGGCCTTGAGTAGCACACGCGTGGTGGTGCCATGGCGCGCGATGTTCGCGGCCACCAGCAAGTTGCCCTTGAGCGCGCCCGGCCGCCGCAAAACCACGGTTTGCGTCGGCGTGTGCAATTGGATCGTGCGCCGCGTGCCGAATAACATCGGCACCAGGCTTGCCGGTATCTCGGGCGCGATGCGTCCATCCGACTGCAGGCCGAACACGCCTTCGACCACCATGTTCAGATAGCCCGCAACCGACCACAGTTGGCGGCGGGAATCGACCACCGGGCCACCCAGCTTTCCCGGTAAATGCGTGCGCAGTTGCGGCAGTGC
>JABEVI010000278.1 GCA_013044085.1 Steroidobacteraceae bacterium | reverse complement strand
AGATCCAGGCCGTCGATTTCGATCCGTCCGATCCGCAGTTGGTTGTGCAGCAGCAGCGGCAGCAGTTTTACGCGCAGGGCGACGTGCTTGACCGAGGCGAACGGCACTGTCGGGAATCCGGGTGGGTTGCCGAGGCTCGCCGGACCGAGTTGCAGCGCGATCCACGGGAAGACGGACAACTTGATCGCGCCCGGTAGGGCGAGTTCGCGGCCGGTCTCGTCCTTGACGAGTTGTTCGATTTGGGTCTTGTAATCGTTCGGGGTGACGAACAGCCAGACCGAGGCTAGCAAGGCCGCGAACAGGGCGATCAGAGCGCCGAGCGCGATCGCGATCAACTTGACGGTGCGCATCCGAAAAGTATATCGCAATGCGGGACCCGCGCCGTCGAGCCGTTCTTGCGGTCCGGCCCGGCGGCAAGCTGTCGCCAATTGCGCTCATGTGATTGCATACAGTCGACGAAAATACTGGCCTGAGCGACCGCGAACGTCGGATACTGGGTGCCTTGGGAACCGTTTGGCAACTCCATAGGAGGAGTATCGATGAAGAAGACCCTGTTCCTGGCGGCGATGCTTGCCGGGCCGGCCGCACTCGGGGCCAACCTGGGCGTGTCGCTGTCGTTCAATCAACCGGGCGTCTACGGCCAACTGAACATCGGTAATGTACCCGTGCCACAGGTCATATTCGCGCAGCCGATGATCGAGGCACCCCCTCCCTACCCATCGCAGATGCAGGCGCCGATCTATCTGCACGTGCCGCCTGGATACGAACGCGACTGGCGCGACCATTGCGAACAATATCGCGCCTGCGGTCGTCCGGTTTATTTCGTCCGGGACCGTTGGTACCGCGACGTCTACGAACCGGCGCGCCGCCGAGACGATCAACGTGAACAATGGCGGCGCGAGCATGAGGATCGGGGCGAGCATCGTGGCTGGCAGCGGCGCGACTGGCGTGACCAACGCCGCGAGCGCGACCATCGCGACGGCGGCGATCACCGCGATCACCGCGATCACCATGACGGTGGCGATCACCACGACGGCGGCTGAGGCCGGGATCCGGACGGCCCGCATTGCCGCGGGCCGTCCTTGGCGAGTAGGATCCGCGCAGTTCATCGGGCGGCGAGGTCGAGCTTGGAAAAGTGGCGGGAGGGGCGGTCGGGGGGCGCGGGCCGGTTGATCGAGAAGCGCTCGATCGATTATGTGCCGCTTGCCGAACGCCATGGGAAGGTCTGGCACCTGTGGCCGGTTTGGTTCGCAGGCGATGCGCATCTGGCGACCGTTGCAACCGGCGTCGTCGGCGTAGCGCTCGGCGGCAATCTCGTCTGGATGAGCGTCGCGGTGCTCATCGGTTCGGCGCTCGGCACCTTCTTCATGGCCTTCCATTCCACGCAAGGTCCGCAGCTCGGGCTGCCGCAGATGATCCAATCGCGGCCCCAGTTCGGGTATGTCGGCGCCCTGCTGGTGTGGGGCGTGGCGTTGATCGCCTACATCGGCTACAACGCGTTCAACCAGATTCTCGCCGCGCAGACGATCCATGCGCTCTACGGCGGCCCGGCGGCGCCGACCATGCTCGTCTTTTCCGTGCTGTCGGTGTCGTTCGCGATCGCCGGCTATGACGTCATCCATGTCGCGCAACGTCTGATCGCCTACACGCTGATTGTCGCGCTGTTGATTTTCTCGGTTGCCGTGGCCATGTGGGGGCGTTTTCCCGCCAGCGAACTGCAGCTCGACCATTTCACGGCGGTCGCGTTCCTCGCGCAGGTGTTCGCCGCCGCTTCCTACCAGGTCTCCTGGTCGATCTACGTGTCGGACTATTCACGCTATTTGCCGCGCGACGTCGGCGTGGGCGCCTCGTTCTGGTGGACCTATCTGGGCGCCTTCATTGGCGGCACCTGGACCATGCTGGTCGGCACCGTCGCGGCCGCGATGTTTCCGAAATTCGAGGTGGTGGCGGCGTTGCGTGCCGCGGCCGATGCGGCCATGCCGGGCTTGGGCAAACCCTTGTTGATATGTTCCCTGTTCGGGCTGGTGACGATCACCTCGCTGAATTTCTACGGCGCATCGCTCACGCTGATGAGCGTCGCCGATTCCTTGAAACCAATTCGACCGACCATCGTCAAGCGATTGCTGACCTTGCTCATCTCGGCCGTCGCGGCGACCAGCCTTGCGCTTGCCGCGTCGCACGACTTCGTGACGAAATTCGGGGAATTTCTCGCCATCCTTCTTTACCTGTTCACGCCCTGGACGGCGATCAACCTCGTGGACTTCTACTTGGTGCGCAAGGGTCATTATTCGGTGCGGGAAATCTTCAATCCGCGCGGCATGTACGGGCGGTGGAATTGGCGGGGGCTGGTCGCTTATTTTACCGGCTTCGTCGCGATGATCCCGTTCTTCAGCACCGACATTTACGTGGGTCCGGTGGCTCGCGCGCTCGGCGGCGCGGACATCGCCATGCTCGTCGGCCTGCCGGTCTCCGCGGCCGTTTATCTCTGGGCGTGCCGTTCGCTCGATTTGCTCAAGGATCGCGAGGATGCGCGCCGGGCCGATATCGGCTTGGAACCGGCGGATGAGCCGCCGGCCTCCTCGCCGGTGTCGGCGGGGCCTCGCCCCGTGGCGCTCGGGGCGTCCTGAAGGAATCGGACGCTCAGCGGCCTGCGCCGCCTAGGAACTTCGCGATCACCCGGGCCACCGCGCGCGGTTGTTCCCAAAAAGGATTGTGTCCGAGGCCCTGGAAGATCTTCACCTGCGCGTGTGGCAGCGCGTTGCGTAGAGAAGCCCGGTCCTCGGGTCCCATGATCGGGTCCTTGCTCCCCCAGATGAGCAAGGTCGGCGCCTTCAGGCGTGGCAGCATGCGGTGCACGTTGGCCAGGGTCAATCCCTGGTCGAGCACGGCGATCCAGACGCGCAACGGAATCTTTGCCGCATCCTCGCGCTCACGGCGTATGAACTGCCGGTTCACCGGCGTCGGTGAACTCCACCAGGCGATCATGAACGGTGAATTCGCCTTCAGTGGCGGCTTCAAGGCGCGAATTTGCGCGGCGAAGTCGAACTGTCGCGGCTTCTGCGGCGAGCAGCGGTTGCGCCCGCCTGTCGAGGAGATCAGCACGACCTTTTTCGTGCGCTGCGGCCAGGTTTCCGCGAAGCGCTGTGCGATCAGCGAACCGAGCGAATGGCCGACGATATCCGCCTTCTTGACGTGCAAATGGTCGAGCAGCAACTTGATGTCGTAGGCGAAGTCATACAGGTCGTAGCAGCAGTCGGGTTTGCTCGATTGTCCGTGACCGCGAAGGTCCACCAGAATCAGGCGAAAGCGCTTCGGCATGTACGGCAGCATCGGCACCCAGTCGCGAGCGCTGTCGGTGTAGCCGTGGATCAGGACGACCGGCTGACCGCGCGGATCGCCCATTTGCAGGTAGGCAAGTGTGATGCCGTCGGGCAGGGCAACTTTCTTCTTCATCGCCTCGAAGGCGTTGAGGTTGATGCCCAGCGGTGGTGCCGCCGCGGGTGCAGCGGGTACAGGGGCGGGTGCGGCGGCGGACGCCAAGGAGCCTAGGAATGCCGCGACGATCATGAATCCCGCTCTACCGAAGCGGGCGCCATACCAACGAGTGTGTGCTGTCTTCATGGGCCGATGATACTAAAGATACGCATCGCCGGCGCCGGCCTGCGGCATCAAGGGGCGCTCAACTCTTCAGGCGGTAGCCGGTCTTGAAGATCCAGGCCACGGCGCAGGCGCATAGCGCGAGCAGTCCGATCGTGAACGTGAGGCTCGTGCCGATGCCGACATCCGTGGTGCCGTAGAAGCTCCAGCGGAACGCGCTGATCAGATAGACCACGGGATTGAACAGGCTGAAGGTGCGCCAAGTCGGCGGCAAAATGTCGATCGAGTAGAAGGCCCCGCCCAGGAAGGTGAGCGGGGTCATGATCAAGGCGGGGATGATCTGGATCTGTTCCCAGCCCTCGGCCCAGATGCCGATGATGAAGCCGAAAAGACTGAAGGTCACGGCGGTCAGGCAGAGCAGCATAATCATAGCCGCCGGATGCATGATATGAATCGACACGAACAGCGAGGAAGTCGCGAGTATCACCGTGCCGAGCACGATCGATTTGCTCGCCGCCGCGCCGACGTAACCCATGACGATTTCGAGCGGCGAGACCGGTGCCGAGAGCAGTTCGAAGATCGTGCCGGCGAATTTCGGATAGAAGATCCCGAACGACGCGTTGGCGATGCTCTCGGTGAACAAGGTGAGCATCATCAGCCCGGGGACGATGAATGCGCCGTAGGGGACGCCGGAGACGCTCTGCATCCTCGATCCGATCGCCGAACCGAACACGATGAAATACAGGGACGTCGTGATCACCGGAGTGACGAGACTCTGAATCAAGGTGCGTGTGGCTCGAGCCACCTCGAACTTGTAGATCGCCCACACGCCGTGCTTGTTGAAGCGCGGAGGTTTGAACGTGGCGGTGTCCGAGCCTGCGCCGCTCATGTGCGTTTGCTGACGAGGTTCACGAAGATCTCCTCGAGGGAGGACTGATGCGTGTGCATGTCGGAGAACTCGATGGAAAGATCGGCCAGGCGGCGCACCAGAGCGGAGATGTCGATGCTGCGGCTCGCCTCGTAGCTGAACACGAGTTCGGTGCCGTCCGCCCCGAGTTCGAGCCCCAGGTCGGCGAGTTCGCGCGGCACGCTCGGCAGCGGCGCGCGCATCTGCAGCGTCAGGCGCTTCTTGCCGAGTTTTTCGATCAAAGTGCGCTTATCCTCGACGAGGATCAGCGTGCCGCGATCGATCACGCCGATGCGGTCCGCCATCTCCTCGGCTTCCTCGATGTAGTGGGTCGTCAGGATGATCGTCACCCCCTGGTCGCGCAGCCGGCGCATCAGGGCCCACATGTCGCGCCGCAATTCGACGTCGACGCCGGCGGTCGGTTCGTCGAGGAAGAGAATGTCGGGTTCGTGGGCCAGTGCCTTGGCGATCATCACGCGCCGTTTCATGCCGCCCGAGAGCGTCATGATCCTCGCATTGCGCTTGTCGGCGAGCGAAAGCTGGCTGAGCAGCGATTCGACGTATCGCGGGTTGGGCGGCCTGCCGAAAAGGCCGCGGCTGTGGTTCACGGTCGCCCACACGGATTCGAAGGAATCCGTCGCAAGTTCCTGCGGGACCAGGCCGATGATCGAGCGGGTTGTCCGGTATTCGCGCGTCACATCGTGGCCATTTGCAAGCACGTGGCCCGCGCTCGGTGTGACGATGCCGCAGACGATGTTGATCAGCGTGGTCTTGCCGGCGCCATTCGGCCCGAGCAGCGCGAAGATCTCGCCCTTGCGGATCTGCAGATCGACGTCGCGCAACGCGACGTGACCGGACGCGTAGCGCTTGCCGAGGCCGCCGATCGAGATCGCGTTCAAATTCGAAGGATGCGCTCGATCAGCGCCCGCGTGTACTCTGCGGTCGTGTGCTTGCCGCCGAGGTCGCCCGTGCGCACCTGGTCGAGGTTCAAGGTTGCATCGATCGCGCTGCGCAGGCGCGCCGCCTCGGGCGCCAAACGGCAGTGTTCGAGCATCATCGCCGCGGCGAGCAGCAGCGCCGTCGGATTCGCCACGCCCTTGCCGGCGATGTCGGGCGCTGAACCATGCACGGCCTCGAAGATCGAGGCATTGGCGCCGATGTTCGCTCCCGGGGTCATGCCCAGGCCGCCGACCAGGCCGGCGACGAGGTCCGAGAGGATGTCACCGAACAGGTTCGTGGTCACGAGGACGTCGAATTGCCATGGGTTCTGCACGAGTTTCATCGCGCAGGCGTCGATGATGACCGTGTCGATCGCGAACCGGCCCTTGTACTTGCGCTCATACAGGTCGAGCCCCGTCTCGAGGAAGATGCCGGTCAGCGCCTTCATGATGTTCGCCTTGTGAACGATCGAGACCTTCTTGCGGCCGGTGGCGATGGCGTGCTCAAAAGCGAATTCGAGCAACCGCTTGCATCCCTGGCGGGTGTTGACGCCGCTCGCGATCGCGACCGCATGCGGGTCATCATCGATCTGTATGTAGTGTTCGTGGCCGATATACAGGCCTTCGAGGTTCTCCCGCACCACGACGAGATCGATGTTCTCGAAGCGGCCGCCGGGGATGAGCGTGCGTGCCGGGCGCAGGTTCGCATACAGTTTGAACGCTTCGCGCAGACGCACGTTCGAGGAGCGGTAGCCGCCCCCGGAGGGCGTTTCCAGCGGTCCCTTCAGGGCGAGGCGGGTGCGCTTGATGCTGTCGAGCGTCGCCGCCGGCAGCGGATCGCCGGCGAGTTTGACGCCTTCGAGACCAGCCACCTGACGATCCCAGCGGAATGGGGCGCCGAGCGCATCGAGCACGGCGACGGTCGCTTCGACGATCTCCGGGCCGATGCCGTCTCCGGCTATCAAGGTGGCTTCAATGGTCTGGGGCATGGTTCTCGATCTCGCCGATGAGGGGGGCGCGCTAGAATACTAAAAACTGGCCGCCTCGGCAGGCGCGGATGTGGCGCGCCGGCGCCAAGACTTACATTGGCAAGGCTGACATTGGGGAGGGTACGGCGGTGCACGGCATCCGAGCGCTGATGGTCACAGCGCTGCAGCGGCTCAATTCCCTGCGCCACGGCTTCGCGTTGCGCCTTTCGGAGGGCTTGCGCGCGACTCGGGGCACCTATCGGGAGAGGCCGTGTCTCGCGCTGCCGCCGCTCGACGCGGCCGAGACCGCCGTGATCGAGAACTTGCAGACCCGCTATCAGACGCGGTTCGAGCGGGATTTGAGCGCGCCGACGAGTCTGCGAAATTACGAGTATCTGGACGTTCTCGATCGGGCCTTCGCGCAGGCCGGCAGGTCGCCACCCACGGGCGGTGCGTTATGCGATATCGGCTGCGCGAATTTTTGGTACGTGCGTGCACTGCACGCGTTCTTTCGGCCCTCGAGCCTGATCGGCGTGGAGGTCGAGGGATATCGGCGCTATCGGGACGGACACACGCGCTTTGACTACGCGGCCGGCTATATCGAGGGCCTGCCGAACACCCGCTTCGAGGTCGCCGACTTCCGCGACTTCGGCGAACCGGCCGACGTGATCACGGCGTGGTTTCCGTTCGTCACCTCGACGGCGATTCTTGCCTGGCGTCTGCCCTTGTCAATGTTGCGGCCCCAAGCCTTGTTTGGCCGTGTCAAGCGGAACCTCCGGGCGGACGGATGGTTCGTGATGATCAATCACGGACAACAGGAGGCTTCGACCGCGGCTGAATTGTGCGATGCAGCAGGTCTTGAGCAATGCTTTTGTGCCGCGATCGCCGGGCCGCTGGGGACACACCGGCCGCGCGTGCCGGTGGTCTCAGGATGGCGCCTACCGCGCACCTACACGGGATCGTGAAAATGCTAATCCGAGTTATTCGTGAAATGTCAAAAAATCGTGTATGCTGTGCGCCGGTTGGTGAAATTCTACTTGGTATGTTTCTGGTCACCGCGCCGCTCCGGCGTCACCTTGGCCATAACCCACAAAGCAGGTCTCCTCGACCCGGGTGGCAGGCATGCCCGCAAGCGCTGATGGCTACGCACGCATGACCGGCTGATAGTTTGACAATTGTTCGCAGGGTTTCTTTAAAATGACCAAAATGTATGTTGGCAATCTTCCGTTCTCGATGGACGAGTCCGCGGTCCGCGCACTGTTCGAGAAGCACGGGGCGGTACAGTCCGTGGCCTTGATCAACGATCGCGACACCGGACGGCCACGCGGCTTCGGTTTTGTCGAGATGGCGAGTGCCGATGCGGCCCGCGCGATGCAGGCCTTGAACGGTCAGGACGTCGATGGGCGGGTGCTGAAGGTGAATGAGGCGCAGGAGCGCTCCGGCGGCGGCGGCGGCGGCGGTGGTGGCGGCGGTTCGCGCGGCCCGAAGCGCTGGTAAGCGACGACACGCTGAGTGTTGATGAGCCGGGGCCGCATCATGCGGCCCCGGTTTTTTTTGGGCACAGGGTTTACCCGCGCGGCGTCATTGCCTATAATCGCGACGCTCGGCGGGGGGCCCGTGATCGACATCACGCTCCTGCGGACGATCGACAGAGATCGTTCGAAAGAACGCTTTTGTGTGAAAGCCCCCGCGTCGGGGCTTTTTCGTTAAAGGGGGGCCGAAGGGCCCCTTTATTTTCTCCGCGAAGGGTTTTGGCGATGCGAGACGCATTGATGCGCTTGTTGGAGCCGGCGGTCGAGGCGCTGCAATTCGAACTTGTCGATCTCGAGTACGTCGGCGCCGGACGCAACAGTGTGCTGCGGTTGTACATCGACCGGGCCGATTCCGAGGCGGGTGAGGGCGTGAACGTCGATGATTGCGCGCGCGTCAGCCACGCCGTCGGCGAGGTGCTCGAGGCGGCCGATCCGATCAAGGGTCACTACTCCCTCGAGGTGTCCTCGCCGGGGGTCGAACGGGTGTTGCGAAAGCGGTCGCACTTCGAGCGTTTTGCCGGAGAGCGCGTTTTCGTCGAGTTGAGTCAGCCCTTGGACGGGCGGCGACGCTTTCTCGGTCAATTGCGAGGCGTCGAGGGCGAGGGGATCGTGGTTGAGGTCGACGGCTGCGAATACCGCCTGCCGTTCGAGCGGATACGCAAGGCGAAATTGCGAATCGATTGATGATGTTGGCGCGTCGAGCGGCCGCGGGGGGCCGCGCAGATCAGGAGTCTTGAAGGACCATGAACAGAGAAATATTGATGGCGGTCGATGCGGTGTCCAACGAAAAGGGCGTCGACAAGGAAATCATCTTCGACGCGCTCGAAGCGGCGCTCGCTTCCGCGAGCCGCAAGAAGTACGGCGAGGAGCTGGACGTGCGCGTGTCGATCAACCGCAAGACCGGTGATTACGACACCTTCCGTCGATGGAAGGTCTTCGCCGACGAGTCGACCGAACTCGAGGTTCCGCAGCGCGAACTGCGCCTCGATGACGCCCGTGACCTCGACAAGAACGTCGAACCGGGCGGTTTCGTCGAGGAACCGCTCGAGTCCGTGCCCTTCGGCCGGATCCTCGCGCAGACTGCCAAACAGGTCATCGTGCAGAAGGTGCGCGAAGCCGAGCGCGCCCAGGTCGTCGATGGCTACAAGGACCGTGCCGGCACGCTGGTGAGCGGCATCGTCAAGCGCGTGGACCGCAATGGCGTGTTCGTCGATCTCGGCGCCAACGCCGAGGGCTTCATTCCCCGCGAGGAAATGATTCCGCGCGAGCCGGTTCGATCGCAGGACCGCATCAAGGCCTATCTGAAGGAGGTTCGTTCCGAGCCCCGCGGGCCGCAATTGTTCATGTCCCGCACCGCTCCGGAGTTCCTGATCGAATTGTTCAAACTCGAGGTGCCGGAAGTCGGGCAGGGGTTGATCAATATTCTCGCGGCAGCCCGTGATCCGGGTGTGCGGGCGAAGATTGCGGTCCGCAGCAACGACCCGCGCATCGACCCGGTCGGGGCGTGCGTCGGTATGCGTGGCTCCCGTGTCCAGGCCGTTTCCAACGAGATCGCCGGCGAGCGCGTAGACATCATTCCCTTCGACGATAATCCCGCGCAATTCGTGATCAACGCGATGGCTCCGGCCGAAGTGACCTCGATCGTGGTCGACGAGGAGACGCATTCGATGGACATCGCCGTCTCCGAGGACAAGCTCTCGCAGGCGATCGGCCGCGGCGGCCAGAACATCCGCCTCGCGAGCGAGTTGACCGGTTGGGAATTGAACGTGATGAGCGAGTCCCAGGCCGAGGCGAAGAGCGAGACCGAGTCGGTCGCGCTGCGCGAGACGTTCATGAAGCTGCTCGACGTCGATGCCGACGTCGCGAGCATCCTGGTGCAGGAGGGCTTCTCGACGATCGAGGAGATCGCCTACGTTCCGGCCGGAGAGCTCAACAGCATCGAGGAATTCGACGAGGAGATCGTCAAGGAACTGCGCACCCGTGCCCGCGATGCTCTGCTCACGCAGGCAATCGCGAGCGAGGAGTCCTCGGCCGGCGCGGAACCGACGGCGGACCTGATCGAATTGACCGGGCGGGAGCTCGCCGCGGTTCTAGGCTCCAAGGGCGTGCGCACGCGAGATGAGCTGGCGGATCTGTCGGTCGACGAACTCGTCGAAATCGGCGCCGTCGAGGAGAAGCGGGCCGCTGAATTGATCATGGAAGCCCGCAAGCACTGGTTCGCGGACGAAACGAAGGCTTAGGAGCAGGATTTATGGCCGATGTCACGGTTGCTCAATTCGCGGAGGTGCTGAAGGTGCCGGTAGACCGGCTGCTCCAGCAGCTCGATCAGGCGGGCATCAAGGTCGACGGCGCGCAGGACATGATCAGCGAGGATGCGAAGCACGAGTTGCTGACCCATCTGCGGCGTAGCCACGGACGCGACGATGTGCAGGCCGACGCGGCGCCCCGCAAGATCACGTTGCGCCGCAAGTCGCAGTCGGAACTGAAGCTCGCGAGTCCGCAGGGCCGCGCGCGGACGATCAACGTGGAGGTTCGCAGCAAGCGCACCTATGTGAAGCGCGAGGTTCTCGAGGATCAGGCGCGCCTGCAGCAGGAGGAGGTCGACCGGTTGCGCGAAACCGAGGAGCAGGCGAAGGCCGCGCTCGAACGCGAGGAAAACGAACGGCGCGAGCGCGAGCGGCTCGATCGGGAGCGCCAGGAGGAGGAAGAGCGGCGCCGTTCCGATGAAGAGGCGCGCAAGCGCACCGCCGAGGAGGAGGCGCGGCGCCAGGCCGAAATCGCCGCCCGCGACGCGGCCGAGCGTGAGAGAAAGGCCGCCGCGGCCAAGGTCGTGAAGCCCGCCCGCGCGGTCGTCGACGACAAGGCGACGCGCTACGGACGCCAGGAACTGCATATCGTCGGCGACGTCAGTTCGCGCCACAAGAAGAAGAAGTCCCGCGACGGCCGCCGACGTTCGGTCGGCGACGGCGACGGCAAGCATGGCTTTGAGATGCCGACGGCGCGAGTCGTGCGCGAAGTGGCGATTGGCGAGGCGCTGACCGTCGCCGAACTCGCGCAGAAGATGGCGGTCAAGGCGACCGAGGTCATCAAGGTCATGATGACGATGGGCGTCATGGCGACGATCAACCAGATGGTCGAGCAAGACACCGCCGTGCTGGTGGTCGAGGAGATGGGGCATAAGCCGGTACTGCGCAAGGAAAACGCGATCGAATCGGATCTGCAGAGCGCCCAGGAGGGTGAGTTCGAGCCGCTGCCGCGTCCTCCCGTCGTCACCGTGATGGGACATGTCGATCACGGCAAGACCTCGCTGCTCGACTACATCCGCCGCACGAAAGTGGCGGCCGGCGAGGCCGGCGGCATCACCCAGCACATCGGCGCCTATCACGTCGAAACGCACAAGGGCACGGTCACGTTTCTCGATACGCCAGGCCATGCGGCCTTTACCGCCATGCGGGCGCGTGGCGCCCAGGTCACCGACATCGTCATCCTGGTCGTGGCCGCCGACGACGGTGTGATGCCGCAGACGATCGAGGCGATCCAGCACGCTCAGGCGGCCAAGGTGCCGATCCTGGTGGCGTTGAACAAGATCGACAAGCCGGAGGCTGACGCCGAGCGTGTCAAGCAGGAACTGACGAAATATGGCGTCATTCCCGAAGAATGGGGCGGGCAGAACATGTTCGTGAACGTGTCCGCCCGGACCGGTCAAGGCGTGGAACAACTGCTCGACAGCGTACTGCTGCAGGCCGAAGTGCTCGAACTGAAGGCGCCGGCGGCGGGACACGCGGCCGGCTTCGTGATCGAGTCGAGTCTCGAGAAGGGCCGCGGCGCGGTGGCCACGATGCTCGTTTTGCGCGGCACGCTGAGGCTCGGCGACGCCATGCTGGTCGGCCAGGAGTTCGGCCGCGTTCGTGCCTTGTTCGACGAGGCGGGCCGACCGGTGGAGTCCGCAGGGCCATCGACACCGGTGGTGGTGCTCGGCTTGTCCGGATCCCCGCATGCGGGCGACGAATTGCTGGTCGTGGAGAGCGAGCGCAAGGCGAGGGAAGTGGCGATGCATCGCCAGGCGAAGTCGCGCGACGTCAAACTCGCCAAGCAGAGTGCGAACATGCAGGACGTGTT
>JABEVI010000277.1 GCA_013044085.1 Steroidobacteraceae bacterium | reverse complement strand
TTCGATTCCCCCCGGCTCCACCAATACCGGCGCGGTGCGGCGTGCATCGCGCCTCATTTGGACGGCGATACGTCGCGCTGCGTCTTTGCGACCTGTTCGGTGATGCTGATCGCCGTGCGCAGGGCGAGCAATCCGTCCTCACCACTTACCGGCGGCGCACCGCCCGACTCGGCGGCGTCGAGGAACGCCTCGATCTCCTCGCGCAACGCATCGCCCTGGTCGTAATTGGTCTCATCGATCAGCACCTGCGGTGTGCCGTCGACGGCAACGCCGGATCCCTTGCGAATCACGGTTCTGACCTTCTGCTGCAGATCGACCGACAGATAGGCGTCGTCCTGGAAGAGCCGCAGCTTGCGCTCGGTCTTCAGGCTGACCCGGCTTGCGGTCGCGTTGGCGACGCATCCGTTGGCGAATTTCAAACGCGCATTCGCGATGTCGATCTCGCCGGAGAACACGCTGCTGCCGATCGCGTCCACCGAAACGACCGGCGAGCGCACGATGCTCAAGATCAGATCGATGTCGTGGATCATCAGGTCGAGCACGACATCGACATCGGTGCCGCGGATCTTGAAAGGCGCGAGGCGCGCCGATTCGATGAACCGCGGCACGGTCAATATCGGCTGAATGGCGCGCACGGCCGCATTGAATCGTTCCAGATGCCCGACCTGCAATATCCGCTGCGCCCGCCGCGCAGCGGCGATCAGGCTCTCCGCCTCGGCGACGCTGACCGTCATCGGCTTCTCGACGAGCACGTGCGCACCACCCTCGAGGAAGGCCTTGGCGATCTCGTGGTGTGTCGGCGTCGGTGTGACCACGCTGACGGCATCGACCCGACCGATCAGGTGCCGATAGTCCGCGCAGGCTTCGACGCCGAGTTCGCCCGCCACCGCGGCGCACGCCCGTGCGTCCGGATCGGCAACGGCGATCAGCGTGGATTTGCGCAGCGTCGCGTACTTCTGCGCGTGGAAACGCCCGAGATATCCGACCCCGACGACAGCGGTGCGCATCAGCGCAACCGCTCCTGCCGTGGCCGGGACTCGAGGCCGTGACGAGGGTTCGGGATCTTGCGTTTCACCACGCGGATTGTAGCGCGGGGCGCGGGCGGCGTTGGATTCGTTTACAATCCGCGGATGGCGCTCATGAGTACATCCGGGTGGCGACGCGAAGCCTCGATCGCCCTGCTGTGGCTCGCGGCCGGTGCGGTCCTCCTGCCGGTCCTGATCTACCTTTGCGGCGTCACCTTTCTCGGCAGCTACGCCGGCGCCAGCCTCGGCCGCACGTTCGGAACCGTCCTCGGCGGTCTCGGCTCCGGCTCGCCGGCTTCCTGGCTGGTAGTCACCGGTCCGTATCTGATGATCCTGCTGCTCAGGTTGCTGAGCTTCGGATGGCGCCTGGGTTCGGCCAGGCATTCCTGATCGCCCCGATCCGGCACGATCGCTCAAGTTTTACTGCGCGCGGACGCTAACTCTGCGAGAACGGGTCGGTTCGTCGACCGCAGGAGGATTGGAGCAGCAGCGCATGAACCCCGAGATCGCCACGCGCGTGCTCTCCTCGATCAATCTACCCTCGCCGCCGGGCGTTGCAGCCCGCATCATCGAGATCGCGCAGGATGAGTCCGTCGACATGGCGGACGTCGCCCGGGCGATCGGCATGGATTCGGCGCTGACGAGCAAGATACTGCGGATCGCGAATTCGCCGCTGTACGCTCAACGGCGCAAGAGCGAGAATCTGCGTCAGGCCCTGGTGGTGTTGGGACTGAACGCGACATTGACGCTCGCGCTCAGTTTCTCGCTCGTCAAGTCCCTGCGTAGCGGCAAACCGAACGGCCTGAACTTCGACCACTACTGGCGGCGCTCCCTGCTCGCAGCGACCGCGTCGCGCGCGCTCGCCGATGCGCTGCGTCTCGCACAGGCCGAGGAATATTTTCTCGTCGGTCTTCTTCAGGACATCGGCATGCTCGGCTTGGACGCGGCGCTGCCCACTTTGTACGCCGGCAGCGACGCCCTGCAACATGACCACGGCGCGATCGCCGTGTTCGAGCGCAGGCTGCTGCAAACCGACCATACCGAGGTCGGAGCCATGATGATGAACGGCTGGCGCCTGCCGGAGCGATTCTGCCGGGCGATCGGCGGCAGTCATGAGATTCACCTGCGCACCGTTGCCACTTCGCCGGAAACTCTCGATCGCTGCGTAGCCCTCTCCGGAGCGGTTGCGGATCTTTTCCTGCTGGATCCCCAAAGACGCCAATTCGCCGAGAATGCGCTCGCCGTCGAGCGTAGCATCGGCTTGGACAAAACCGCGTTCGGCGAAGTGCTCGCGGCGATCGGTTCGATCATCCCCGAGACCGAGGCGGTATTCGATGCCGACGTGCTCGCGAAGCGCAGCGCCGAACTGATGCTCGAACAGGCACGCGAGGTGTTGATGGTACGCAGCCTGCACGGCGTGCGCGACGCCGACTCCCTGCGGGTCCGCGCCGAGGACATTGCATCGCGCACGCTCGAAATCGAACAGGCTGCCCGGCACGACCCCCTGACCGGACTCTACAACCGCAACCACCTCGACCAGATACTCGCGCGCGAATTCGAGCACTCGCTGCGCAAACGCCGGCCGTTAAGCCTCGCGGTCGCGGAATTGGAGAACTTCAAGTCGATCTGCGAGGGGGCGGGTCAGACGGCCGGGGACCGGATCGTGCAGGCCGCGGCGCGCATCCTGCGCGCCAACACCCGAGAGGCCGACTCGATTGCGCGCCACGGGGCGGAGACGTTCATGCTGGTCATGCCGTCCACCAACGAGGACACGGCGCGGCAAATCTGCGAACGCATCGCGCAGGCGTTTCAATCGACGCCCCTCGAGAACGGTACCGGCGGCACAATCGTGACCCTATTCATCGGATGGGCGACACAGGATGCGCAGCCCAATTTTGCGAACGTCGCCGAGCTTCGCAAAGCAGCCGATACGGCTCTCGCCACCACCAAGCTACGCGTTCGCAGCCGCCTCGTCCCCTTCGCCCAGGTGTCGGTGCCGACAGCCGTCGGTTGAGCGCGCACGCTGCAGGCGATATTATGTAAAGTAGGTTCCGCCAAGACTGGCCTGAGTTTGTGACTTGGTTCACGCTTTTCGTGCCTCACAGAGTCGACTGCGTCGCGATTTGCGACCATTCATCCGATCGCATCACCGCCTACGATTTGGAGTGGATTCGATGTCGTCTGAGACACGTCGGGAGTCGCGGCCGGAACCGGAATTCAGTTTCGGCACTCGGGAACTGTGCCTGGCACAGGGCGAAGAGCCACTGCCGTACCCGGTCCCGGACGTGCTGCGCCTTGCCGAGGACAACCACGGCTTCGATCCCTACAACAGCACAGGGCGCTTCGACCGGCCGAAGGCTTGGTCGCGGCTCGGCAAGCGCTAACTCGATCAACCGCCGTCCGTACGGACCAGGCGCCGGTACACGCTGCCGGGATTCCAGTTCGGAAACAACGGCGTGCGCGCGAGCCGCATTCCCACCTCGAAATACAGACGCAGGTCTTGCAGCGTACCGCGCAGGTCCCATGACGAGGAGTACGCGTCACCGACCTGCCGATAGCGCTTGGCGAAATAGTCCCGCAGCCGGGCCTTCCCCCACGCCGGCCCCTCGGCCGCATCGTCCATGCCGCCGACCGCATAGAGCGGCGGCACGCCGTGCGTGGCAAAGCGCTGCGCATCGGAGCGACGGAACAAATCGAGCGACGGATCCGGGTCGCCGCGGACCACCCGTCCCTGCAGTTGCGCCGCGTTCGCAAGATAGCGATCGAGCTGCGACTCGCCCCGTGCGAGCGACGCAACATCGCGCGTCGGCCCGCCGATGTGCAGCATTTCCAAATCGATGTCGGCGACGGTCTCGCGCAGCGGATAGAGCGGATGGTTGACGTAGTACCGCGCGCCGAGCGAACCATACTCACCCGCCGTGGTCGCGAGGAACACCATTGAACGCTCGGGTCGCTCCCGCGCACGCGCAAACGCCTGCGCGAGGATCAACAGCCCTGAAACGCCCGAGGCATTGTCGATCGCGCCGGGGAGAGTCGCGCCGCCCTTGCCGCCGCCGATGCGCCCGAGTCCGTCCCAGTGCGCCGTGTAGACGATGTATTCGTGGCGGCGATGACGCCCGGGAAGGATCGCGACCACATTCGGCGAGTCGAATCGACGCACCTCGGCACGTATGACGGCGTCCGCACTCAATCCGAGCGGCGTCGCACGGAAACCCACCCTGCCCGCTCGTGCGACCGCGGCGGCATAGTCCGAGCCGGCGTCGGCGAACAGGCGCGCCGCCGCCGCGCGGCGAATCCATCCCTGGATTTGAACCGACCCGTGCTTGCCCTTGGCGGCGGGCGCCCGCATGACGCCGCCGGCGGCGCGATCGACGATGGCCCGCCAGGGTACATGCGCGGCGTTTGCCGCATCCACCAGCAGGACCCCTGCCGCACCGTGTCGGGCCGCCTCCTCGAATTTGTAGCGCGGCAGACTGAATCGGGCCGCGGCGGCCGCGTCGCCCAACGCCGCAGGCACGCCCGCCAGGATGATGACGGTCTTGCCGCGCACGTCGATGCCCGTGTAATCGTTCCAATGATCCCGTGGCGCGTCGACGCCGTAGCCGACGAAGACCACCGGACTTTTATCGAGCGTGCCGACACCGTCCCCACTCGTCGTCCACACGACGATGTCCGTCGTCGGCGCCAACGAGGCCGGCGGCACGCCGGCGCGCAGCACCGAAAATTGCACGGCCTTGTCCTTGACCTCGACCAGCGGCACCTGCTGCAAATAGGAGGTTCCATTGCCCGGTTTGAGTCCGAAGAGGCGCAACTGCGCGACCAGGTAATCGACAACCGCCGTGCCACCCGGTGTGCCCGGGCGTCGGCCCGCGAAGCGCGCCGACGAGAGCAGGCGCAACTGCCCGCGCAACCCGGCGTCATTGA
>JABEVI010000072.1 GCA_013044085.1 Steroidobacteraceae bacterium | reverse complement strand
GCGCGCGACACCCCGGCGGCGCATCCGTCGATGACGGCCGCCGAACTTGCGGAAATCGGCGATCACGCCACCTCTGCGCCCACCGCGCCGGCCGGCGCGCGCCAGATCTTGCGCTTGCTCGCCGATCGCAACGTGCTGCTGCTCGCAATTTCCTATTTGTGCATGAACTATGCGTTCTACCTGCTCGCGAACTGGGTGTTCCTATACCTCGTGCAGGAGCGCCATTTTTCATTGCTCGAGGGCGGCTGGCTCGCCAGCGCTCCGCCACTGGCGGCCGCGGTCGGCGCCGGTCTTGGAGGTCTATTGACCGGATTGGCCTGCAAACGGCTTGGCGATCGTCGCGGCTTCCGTCTCGTGCCGCTCATCTCTCTGCCGGCGGCCGGATTGCTGCTGCTCTATGCCGTCGACTGCAGCAATGCGTTCGTCGCGGTCGGCCTGCTGTCGTTGTGCTACGGACTCGTCGAACTCAACGAGGGCGCCTACTGGGGCGCTGCGATGCAGGTCGGCCGGGGCGACACCATGGCGGTCAGCGGCTTCATGAACACTGGTGGCAACCTCGGCGGCATCATCGGCATTCCGATCGTTGCCTACCTGTCAGGACACCACCAGTGGCATGCCGCCTTCCTGCTCGGCACCGGCTTCGCGCTGGCGAGCGCGGCCGCCTGGCTCGCGATCGACGTCAGCGACGGACCGCGACCGCGGGTGGATGCAGGGTCTTCACCGCGGCGAACAGCAAGTTTTGGAATTCAGCTTCCGTAGGACGCGCCGGCAATTTGGGGTTCGGGAACATCTGCGTCAACAGCACGGCCACGCAGCCCGTTCGCGGGCTGACGATCCAATGCGTGTCGAAGATGCCACCCCAGGCGTAATCGCCGCTCATGTCCGCCTGAGGCGCATGGGCGGCGTCGATCTCGACGCCGACACCGAGACCGTAACCTAAGCCGCGTGAATCCGGACCCCAATAGTCGAACATCGCCTTGGGCGGCACCTGATTGTGCGTCATCAGGTAAACCGTGACCGGCGAAAGATACTGATGCCCGTCAAGACTGCCGCCGTTGGCGAGCATTTGCGCAAACCTCAAATAGTCCCCGGCTGTCGAAATCAGACCGCCACCTCCGGACTGCCAGACCTTCGTATCCGTCGGCTGGTTCAGCCAGGGCGAATGGCTCACGTCGAGCCCGCCGTTCTTGTCCATCTGGTACATCGTCGCGACCAGGGGCGCAGCGGCCGGACTGACCGCGAAGCCGGTGGAATCCATCTTCAAGGGTTCGAAGATTTTCTGCCGGAGAAATTGGCCAAAAGGCATTCCGGAAACGACCTCGACCAGTCTGCCGAGCACATCGTCCGCATAGCTGTAACGCCAACCCTGTCCAGGCTGAAAATACAACGGCATCGACGCGATTCGACGCACATTCACGGCGAGCGAAGCGTGCGGATCGAGCTGCAGCGCGCCCCAGATCTTCGCGAGCGGCGAGCTCGTGTCGAATCCCGCAATATAACCGAGACCACTGGTCTGCGTGAGCAAATCGCGAATCGTGATCGGCTGCAGGGCCGGCTTCGTGATCGGTTTGCCGGCCGAGTCGAATCCGACGAACACGCGTGGGTGCGCGAATTCAGGCAGGAATTTCGACACCGGATCGTCCAGTTGAAAATAGCCCTCCTCGTAGAGCATCAGCACGGCGACGGTCGTGATCGGCTTGGTCATGCTGGCGATCCGGAATCGCGTGTTCAGGGTCATGGGCACGTGCCGGCCGATGTCTCGGTAGCCAACCGCGCTTTCGTCGACGAGTTTGCCGTCCCGCGCGACCATCAACACGTAGCCGGCCGCCTGGTGTCGATCGCTCTGGATCTTGAAGAATTGATTCATGTACCGCAGGCGCGAGGCCGACATGCCCACCGATCCCGGAGTAGCCCGCGGCAGAGGAGCCGCCGGGTGCGGGGCGGCGAAGGCCGTGCCGGCAAGCGCGGTCAGCAGAAGAATGCAGCAAACGCGTTCGAGTCGCATGTCGTAAACAGCTCCTTCAAAAATCAGTGAGAGTTTCGCGAATCCAGCCCAGCAGGTGAACGACGTGACCGCGCTCCACCAGCATCAAAAACTCCGTGGTGGCCAATCCGACCGCCGTCACGGAGATGTCGGCGAACCGGCCGGTCGAGGCCTCGCCCGCGCGCGGCACCGAGTCGACCGAGCCGAGCCGGTGCAGCAGGTCGAGCGTACGCGATCCCTCGACACGCAGTGCCAGAATGCCGCCCGTCTGATCGATGAGGCAGGCATCGCCGAATCCGGCGATCTCGCGGCTGATCGCCTCGATCGGAGCCGCGGTCGCAGACAGCAACCAGCACTCGGTCGGCGAGCGCCAGACGAGCATGAACGGATCCTCGGCGGCGCCGTAGCGGCCACGGTTGAATCCGAGCGGCGCCGGAATTCCTTCGCCGAGCGCCGTGCGCAACCGCTCACCGAAGCCGCCCGCGTCGAAGTAACGCAGCGCGACGAGCCGGACGGACCGGTCGACCTTCACCGTCACCCCGGTGGCCGCGAGCGCCGCCTCCCAGTCGAGCCGTTCATCCATTCAGCCGCTCTCCCTGCGGATCGATGAACGGCGCTTTGACCACCACCGCGTCGATACGCCGTCCCAGATGATGCACACCGACGTGCTCGCCCTGCCGTTCGCCCCCACGCGCGAGCATCGCGAGCGCGACCGGCGCATCGAGCGACGGGCTCCAGTAGCTCGAGGTCACGTGGCCTTCGGTGGCCGTGGGAGGATTCAGGGCGGCGATCTGCGCGCCACACGGCAGGAGCGTCCGGCCATCCGCCGGCGACAGGGCAACCAACTGCAGGCGCTGTGGATCGCGCGCCGCCGGACGCAACAACGAGCGCCGGCCGACGAAATTCGCGCGCTTGCCGTCGATCGCGCGTCCGAAGCCGATGTCACCGGGCAGTGTCGTGCCGTCGGTGTCGGTGCCGACATGAATGTAGCCTTTTTCGGTGCGCAGGATTTCCAGCGCCTCTATCCCATACAGGCAACCGCCCAGAGGAGCGATGGCGGCCATGAGCATTTCCAAAAGCCCGCCGCTCTCATCCACCGGCAGGTTGATCTCGTAGGAGAGTTCGCCCGTGAAACTCGCCCGCAACACCCGCAGCGGTATCGCGCCGAAGGCGCCTTCGCGCAGGCTCATGTGTGTCATGTTCTGAGGCGAGAAGGCGGCATCGAAGCCGATCGCCGCCAGCGCCTCCCAGGCTCGCGGGCCGGAAACGGTCAGATTGGCGAAGCGCGCGGTGACCGCGGTCACGAACACCTTCAAGTTCGTGAATTCACACTGCAGCCATTCCTCGAAGGCCGCCGCGGTGCGCTCGACGCCGGCGCTGGTCGTATTGACCCAAAAGTGCCCTTCTCCCAGCCGGGCGACGATGCCGTCGTCGACGACGACTCCGTTCGCGTTCAACACGAGGCCATAACGCGCCTGGCCAACGCGCAAGGTGGACATCGTGCCCACGTACATCAGGTCGAGAAACTGCGCCGCGTCCGGACCCCAGATCTCGAGTTTGCCGAGCGGCGAGCCATCGAACAACCCGACCGACTGGCGTACGCAGCGCGCCTCCCGTTGCGCCGCCTCGTTGAGCGACTCTCCGGCGAGCGGATAGGCCGCCGGACGGCTCCAATTGCCGAAGTGTTCGAACAATGCGCCGTGCGCCGCGTGCCACTGCACGGCGGGCAGATGTTTCAACGGCCGGTACAGCGAGCCGACACGGCGGCCGACCAGCGTGCCCAGCGTCATCGGCGCGAACGGTGGCCTGAATTTCGTCGTACCCACCTGCGCAGGCTCACGCTGCGTCAATTCACCCATCAAGACGAGCGCGTTGACGTTGCTCGTCTTGCCCTGGTCGGTGGCCATTCCGGTGGTCGTGTACCGCTTCAGGTGCTCGATCGAGCGGTAGTTCTCGAGCGCGGCGAGGCCGATGTCAGTGGCCGCCACGTCGTTCTGTAGATCGATGAACGCCTTGCCGCGTACGCCTGCGATGCGGGTCGAGGCCAGCGATCGGCCCGCCCCGCCGACGGGTGCGGGTGGCACCGTGAAGCCGAGTGCAAGCGAGCGGCCGACATCGGCCGCATGTTCGAGCGCCGCCTGCCGCGAAAAAACGCCGGCGCACGCGCCGACGCTGTACAAGCCCGGCGCCGGGCCATCGGGCACGAACATCGAGGCCTCGGCCTCCCAGCGCAGTTTGCCCCCCGCCTGGGAATGCAGGTGCACGGCGGGCGCGTGGCCGCCGGCGCTCAGGATCAGATCGCAGTCGAGCCGTTCGGAGCGGACGCTCGGTCCCTCGGCGGCCACCGTCAGACACCCCTTCACGGACGAGGCGCCGAGAACCTTGCCGATTCCGCTGCTGGCGAGGGTGCGCACACCCTCCGCGTGCGTGCCGATGTGCGAGGCCGGTCGCCGGTCAAGTACGGCGAGCACCTCGATGCCGGCGGTGCGCAGCCGCTGTGCCACGCGATAGGCTGAATCGCAATTGGCGGCGATGACGATGCGCCGTCCGCAGGCCACGCCATAGGCATCCGCGTAGCGCTGCACGGCACCCGAGAGCATGACACCCGGCCGATCGTTGCCCGGGAAGATCATCGGCCGTTCGAAGGCGCCCTGGGCGGCGATGATCGAGCGCGCACGGATCTTCCAAAGGCGCTCGCGCAAAACACCCGGCCCGCGCGTCGCGCCCGCGAGCTGTTCGCTGGCACAAACGAGGTTGTGGTCGTACACGCCGAATGCGAGCGTCCGCGGCATCACCGTGACGCCGGCCCGCCCCGCCTTCGCGATCATCTCGGCGACGGCCGGATCGCCCTGCGCCCCGAGGCCGCCTCCGGGAGCGGCTCCGGCGCAAAGCAGCGTGGTGCGCGCCCCGGCCTCGGCCGAGGCGATCGCCGCCGCCAGTCCTGCGATTCCGCCACCGACCACCAGCAGATCGACCTGTGTCGACACTTCCTCGTAACGGTCCTGATCGGTGGTGAGGGATGCGCGCCCGAGGCCCGCCATGCGCCGCACCGTCGGTTCGAACAGATGCCAGTTCGGCCACTTGAAGGTCTTGTAATAAAAGCCGGCCGGCAACAAGGGGGCGAACCAGCCATTGAGCGCGCCGAGATCGAAGCGGACGCTCGGCCAGCAATTGACGCTCTCGGCGGCGAGACCCGGGCTGATCTCGACGACCGTGCTGCGCACGTTCGGCGTGCGGCGCACCCCGTCGAGCAGGTCGACGATGCCGGTCGGCTCCTCGATGCCGCAGGAGAAAATTCCGCGCGGCCGGTGCAGTTTGAAACTGCGTCCCACGAGACGCACGCCGTTCACGAGCAACGCCGACGCGAGCGTGTCGCCGCCGAGACCGGTGAGGCTGCGACCGTTGAAGAGGAAGGAGATCGGCTGCGACCGATCGATAAGGGTGCCGAAGGGCTCGGCGAGGCGCCACGCACTCATCGTGGAGGTGATTCCGTCATCGCGTACACGGTCAATATTTCATGGGTGAGCGTGTGGCGGACCAGATTGAACCACTGTCCGCAACCCTGAGTGTGCCGCCAGCGCTCGTGGTGCAAACCCTTTGGATTGTCCCTGAAGAACAAATACTCCGCCCAATCGCGGTCACTCGCATCGATCGCGGGGCGTACCAGGTGGCTCGTGCCGCCGCAGGTAAATTCGTTCTCGTCGCGCAGGCCGCACACAATGCAAGGGATCCGCATCATGTTAGTGCGCGATCCCGGAGGCGGCCGCTTCGTCGACCAGACGCCCGGTCTGAAACCGCTCGAGTTGGAAGGGTTCGGCGAGCGGATGGTTCTCGCCCGTTGCGAGCGCGTGCGCCAGCGTCCAGCCACCGACCGGAATGCCCTTGAATCCGCCGGTTCCCCAGCCGCAGTTGATGTACAAGCCTGGGACGGGAGTGCGGCCGATGATCGGGCTCGAATCGTGCACAACATCGACGATGCCGGCCCACTGGCGCAGCATCTTCAGGCGTGCATAAGCCGGAAACAACGCCAGGACCCCGGCCAGGATCGACTGCGTGATCGCGAAACTGCCGCGCTGTGCGTAGGAAGGAAACAAGTCGAGCATCGCCCCGATCACGAGTTCTCCCTTGTCCGACTGGCTCAGGTAAGCGCCGGTACCGGGCGACAGCACGACGGTGTCGAGCAGTGGCTTTAAAGGCTCGGAGACCAGCGCCTGAAGTCCATAGCTCGTGACCGGCAGGCGAAAACCGGCAAGTCCGGCGAGCACCGAACTGTGCCCCGCCGCCGCGATGCCGACCCTGCCGGCGCGAATCGAGCCGAGATTCGTCTCGACGCCGACGA
Organism: Steroidobacteraceae bacterium; assembly: GCA_013044085.1. Classification (GTDB taxonomy): domain Bacteria; phylum Pseudomonadota; class Gammaproteobacteria; order Steroidobacterales; family Steroidobacteraceae; genus Bog-1198. Next base: position 1,870 of record JABEVI010000072.1, on the reverse strand, counting down.
CATGTCCAGCCTGTTGCGTAAAGCCGGTCACTTCGCAGTTTTGAATGATGTCGACACCGAGTTGCGAGGCGGCGCGTGCGTAGCCCCAGGCGACCGCGTCATGGCGCGCGGTGCCGGCACGGCGTTGTGTGAAGCCGCCCAGAACCGGCACTCTCGCGCCCGGCGACATATCGAGTCCCGGCACGAGCGATGCGACCTCTTCGCGGCTCAGCAGATCCGCGTCGATGCCGTTCATGCGCATCGCATTGGCCCAGCGGGACATCGCGTCCAGGTCGTGGCGGCTATGCGCGAGCAGCACCAAGCCGCGTTGACTCAACATGATGTTGAAGTTCAGTTCGGCCGACAGGCCCTCGTAGAGCTTGAGGGAGAAGTCATAGAGCCGCGAACTTTCCGGATACAGGTAGTTCGAACGCACGATCGTCGTGTTACGGCCGGTGTTGCCGCCGCCGATCCAGCCGCGCTCGAGCACCGCAACGTTCGTAATCCGGTGATTCTTCGCCAGATAATACGCGGTGGCGAGTCCATGGCCGCCGCCGCCCACCACGATCACATCGTAGGCCGGCTTCGGCTTCGCCTCCGGCCACGCCGGCGACCAGTGTCGGTGGCCCGTCAACGCGCCGCGAAGCAGGGACCAAGCGGAGTAATGATTTCGCATCGCGCGCTAGTTTGCCTTGCCGCAGGGCGCAATTCCACACACGCGGGCGCCTGGGGGAGAATATTTAGCGCGTCTGCCGCGGCACACGCCACGCAAAATAGACCAGCGGAAGCGCGAGCAGCGAGGCGGCCCGATAGATGGCCGGTAGGGCGACCAGTCCGTGAAGTCCGCCGGGCGCGAGCGAGCCGATTCCCTCGCCGATCATCAACGCCGCCACCATCAAGCCGGCGAAGGCGACTGATCGGGTCGGCCACGCCGCGAGTCCGAAGGCCATCACATAGGGGTAATAGATGCTGCATGACGCACCGGCCAGCGCGTAACCGGCGAGCAGCGCGTTGGTGGATGTCAGGTACGATAGGAGGACAAAACTCGCACCGATGCCGAGCGCCGCGATCACGAACAACGTCCGGCGCGCCGGCCCGCGCTCGGGCACGAGACCGAGCACCAGGCGCAACAACGTCATGCCGGCCCAAAACGCCGACAAGGCGAGCGCCGCCGTGGAAGTCGCCGCACCGCCGATGCCGCTGACGTAGATTTGAGCCCAACTGCTGAAGCTTCCCTCGGCGATCGCGTAGAGCAGCACCGCGAGCGCGAACGGCCACATGCCGAAGGCCGTGCCGCCGTCCGCCGATGCCGCCGCGCTTCGGGCCCCCTTCGCGTTTGCGCTGCGCGGTGCGATGGTGAGCAGCAGAGCAAAGCCGGCCAATAGCGCGAGCGGCAGCAGACCCCAGTAGCCTAACCGCCGGCAACCGTCGAGTGCGAGCGGTGCGAGAGCGGTTGCCGCGCCGACCAGCGCGTTCAGCACCGTGATGGCGGTCGTCGGCGCACGGGTGAACAACTGCGCGGCATACGGATTCAGCGCCGCCAAGGTCAAACCGAATCCCACTCCCAGACAGAGCGTTTCGCCGAGGATCGCAAGGTAGGCCGGCGTGCCGGCGGTCAAGGAGGCGAGTGTCAACAAGGCCATGCCCACCATGTTGGCGATCAGGCCGGCGCGCATCACCGTGCCGCCGCCGGCGGCGCGCTGCAGGCGCGCGGCCGCGATTGCGCCGATCACCGCACCGAGGATCTCCGGAAAATAAAGGATGCCGTAAGCGCTCGGCGCATAAAGATACGGAGCGCCTTCGAGGATCTTGCCGAGAGAGGGCACCAGCACGAAGGCGGCGCCCTGCAGGATGCCGGCGCCGTAGACGGCAAGGATTTGGCGGTGTCTGC
>JABEVI010000276.1 GCA_013044085.1 Steroidobacteraceae bacterium | reverse complement strand
GATGTCGATCACTGTGGGGCGGTATCTCGTCGATTCGTTGGCCGCCAATGATATCGATACCGCGTTCGGAATACCCGGCGTACATACGCTCGAACTGTACCGGGGCCTCGCTGGGTCGAGCCTCCGTCACGTACTCGTGCGCCACGAACAGGGTGCGGGCTTCGCCGCCGACGGCTACGCGCGCGCAAGCGGGCGGCCTGCGGCCGCGTTCGTGATCTCCGGGCCCGGCTTGACGAACGTGCTCACCGCGGTCGGGCAGGCCTGTTCCGACTCGGTTCCACTGCTCGTGATCGCGAGTACGCCGCCGCGGGCGAGCCTCGGCAAGCAATGGGGCGTGCTGCATGAGCTGCGCGATCAACTTGCCCTTGCCGAGCGCGTCTTCGGCTTCGCCCGCTCGGCACGCAGCGCCGCGGACGTGCGCGATCACCTGCGCGCCTGCCTCGGATCACTGCGCACCGGCCGGCCGCGCCCCGCGTATCTGGAGATCCCGCTCGATCTGCTCGCCGAGGAGACGGACCTGAGGCCGGAGCGCTTCGCCGCCGCCTCCAGCCTGCCCGCCGGTGAGGCCGAACGCATCGAAGAGGCCGCGCAATGGTTGAACGGCGCGCAGCGTCCGCTGCTCATCGCCGGCGGCGGCGCGCGCGGCGCCGCCGGCGAACTGCGGCGGATCGCCGAGGCGCTCGACGCGCTCATGGTCACGACCGCGGCCGGCAAGGGCGTGCTGCCTGAACACCACGCGGCCAATCTCGGCGCCTCGCTGCCTTATCGCGAAACACGGGAGCTCGTCGCCTCGGCCGACGTCGTGCTCGCGGTTGGCACCGAACTCGCCGAGACCGACATCTACACGGCGACGCCTCTGACGCTCGCCGGACGCCTGATTCGCATCGACCTCGACCCGGCGAAGCTCACCGACCACTACGCCGCCGCCCTACCGATCCAGGGCGACGCGCAGCGTACGCTCGCGGCACTGGCGCCGAAGCTGAGCCCGCGTCGCGGCTGGGGGGCGCGCATTGGCGGCGCAGCCGGCGTACGCGCGCGCATGGAGGCCGCCTGGAGTGAGCCGACACGCCGGATGTCGGCGATGCTGGCCGCGATCCGCGCCGCCTTGCCCGCGGACGGCATCGTCTGCAGCGATATGACGCAGATCGCCTACCACGGAAATTATGCCTTCCCGGTGGATCTGCCCGCCTGCTGGTTTCATCCGAGCGGCTATGGCACGCTCGGCTTCGCCCTGCCCGCGGCGCTCGGCGCGAAGATCGCCGCGCCGCAACGCGCGGTACTCGCGCTCGCCGGCGATTTCGGCCTGCAATTCACCCTCCAGGAACTCATGACCGCCGCCGAGGCCGCACTTGCACTGCCCGTCGTCGTCTGGAACAACGCCGCGCTCGGCCAGATTCGCGACGACATGATCGAGGCGCGCATTGCGCCGCTCGGCGTCATCGCGCGAAATCCGGATTTCCAGGCGCTCGCCGGCGCCTTTGGCGTGCGCGCGGCGCGCGTCACCGACGCGGCGACGCTTACCTCCGCCGTTCGCGAAGCCCTGGACGCGGCCGGCCCCACCCTGATCGAAGTCGTGGAGACGAACAACCATGCTTGAGAGCAAAGCCTCGTACATCGCGCTCGCCGCACTCCTGCTCGCTCCGCCGGCCTTCGCGGCCAGAACCTTGCATTTCGTCGAGCATGCGCTGACCGACCACACACTGGATCTCGGCGCCAAGGGGGACTCGCGGGGCGACCTGCTCACCTTCGCAAATCCGGTGTTCGACGCCACCAACAAACAGCGGGTCGGCGGCGACCAGGGGTTTTGCATCCGGGTCGTGACCGGTGCGAGCTGGGAGTGCTTCTGGACATTGATCCTCAAGGATGGCCAGATCACGGTGGAAGGACCGTTCTACGATGCCGGCGATTCGACCTTGACCGTGACCGGCGGTACCGGCGCCTACGCCGGTGCGCGCGGCTCGATGGTCCTGCACTCGCGCAACGCCAAATCCACCAGCTACGACTTCACCTATCACCTGCTCTAAAGACCATCGCATGCCATTCACCGCCAAAGACAGCGCGCGTTGCCGCGCGGATTTCCCCTCGCTTCGCCAGACCCACCTGGGCCGGCCGCTCGCGTTCCTCGACGGCCCCGGCGGCAGCCAGGTCCCCGCAACGGTGCTGCGCGCGATGGAGAACTTCTACGGCACCTGCAACGTCAACACCGGCGGCAACTATCCGCCCTCGCGCGAAGCCGACCGCCGCCTTTGGGAGGCCCGCCAATCGGTGGCGGCGTTCCTGGGCGCGGCGGGGCCGGAATCGATTTCCTTCGGCCAGAACATGACCACGTTGTGCTTTGCGCTCGCCAACGCGATCGGCCGCACCTTGAGCGCGGGCGACGAGGTCGTGATCACCGAACTCGATCACGAGGCCAATCGCGGCCCCTGGCTCGCGCTGCGCGAACGCGGGATCGTCGTACGCGAGATTCGCCTGCTCGAAACCGGCGAACTCGACCCGAACGGGTTGGCCGGGACGATCAACGAACGCACCCGGGTGCTCGCGATCGGCGCCTCCTCGAACGCACTTGGCACGGTCAACGACCTCGAACGCGCGCGGCGCCTGAGCGCCGCGGTCGGCGCGCTGCTCATCGTCGACGCGGTGCATTACGCGCCGCACCGGCCCGTCGACATGCAGGCGCTGGGTGCCGATTTCCTGCTGTGCTCGGCCTACAAATTCTACGGTCCGCACGTCGGCATCCTCTGCTCGCGCCCGGGCGCACTCGAGCGTCTGCCGACCGAGCGCCTCTGCACGCAAAATCCATCAGCGCCGTACCGCATCGAGACCGGAACCTTGAATCATGCCGCGATCGAAGGCGTGCGGGCGGCGATCGAGTACCTGGCGGGGCTTGGCCGCGGTGCGGATCCGCGCGCGCGCCTGGTCGATGCGATGAGCGGCATCGCCGAGTACGAACACGGTCTGGCCAGCTACTATCACGAGCGGGTCTCCGCCCTGCCCGGCGTGCGGGTCTATGGCCCGCCGCCCGAGGCGTCCAGGCGCACGCCGACGGTCTCGGTGACACTCAGCAACCACGATGCCGACGCGGTCGCGACCGCGCTCGGCGAGCAGGGCGTGTGCGTCTGGGACGGATCCTTCTATGCGATCCGCGTGATCGAGGTCCTCGGCGTCGCGGCCCGCGGCGGTCTGCTGCGCACCGGCATCTCGCTGTACAACACGCGCGAGGAAATCGACCGGCTGCTGATGGGACTCGAGACACTCTGCCGCGCGGGCGGCTAGCAGCCTCACCCGGCTCGATGCATCGCCTGGGCGATCGTCTCATGCAACTGCCGCATGCCCGCCGTAGTGTCCTGATGGACGGCGCCGACGAAAAAAGCGGGGGATGCGTGCAGGTGGCTGCGATGCGCACCGTCGATCTGTTCGCGCACCTTCTGTAGATAGATATGATCGTCCATCTCGGCCGTATAGCGCACGGTATCCAAACCGACCGCGGCGGCGTAAGCCTGCAATTCCTTCGGGGCGAAATGCGGCTGGCGCTGGAAGAGCAGATCGTGCATTTCCCAGAACTTCCCCTGGGCGGCGGCGGCCTCCGCGGCCTCGGCCGCGAGCACTGCCTGCGGATGCCCCTGCTCGTTCGGGAAGTGACGAAAAATGAAGCGGATCTTGTTCGGATGCTGTTCGAGCAGCAGCTTCAGCGTCGGCACGGCACCCTTGCAGGCCGCGGACTCGAAGTCACCGTACTCGATCAGCGTGACCCGCGCGTGCGACGGCCCGCGTACATGGTCCGTCGACTCCGGTTGCACCGCCAAAACGATCGGGTGACTTTTCACTTCTAGCTCAGGATGATCTTCGGCTTCTCTGCCAGCCCGTCGACTATCAATTTGTTGACCCGGCGCACGAAGCCGACCGGATCCTCGAGTTCGCCACCCTCGGCGAGCAGCGCCTGGTCGAACAGGACCAGGCCGAGATCGGCGAAGGTGCCGGAATCCTCGGTTTCCTTGAGTCGCTCGATGAGGGGGTGCTTCGGGTTCACTTCGAGTATCGGCAGGCTGGCGAACGGATTACTCTGGCCGGCCTGCTTCAGTATACGCCCCATCCGCAGCGACATGCCGTACTCGCCGGCAACCAGGCAAGCCGGCGAATCGGTCAGGCGGCTCGACACCCGGGCGCTCTCCACCTTGCCCTCGAGCGCCTTGGCGAGACGCTGCAGACTGTCTTTGAAGGTCGTTTCGGCCGCCAATTGATCCGGTGTCTGGATCGCCGCGGCGACATCGGCCGCGGCACTCGCCGCGCTTGCGAGCGGCTTGCCTTCATGCTCGTGTAAATGACTGACGACCCACTCGTCGATACGGTCGGTGAGCAGGAGCACCTCGATGCCCTTGACTCGGAACCCTTCCAGATGCGGGCTGTTGCGCGCCGCGCTTTCGGTATCGGCCGTCAGGTAATAGATCGCCTTCTGATCCGACGGCATCCGGCCGAGATAGTCCGCCAGCGTGACCGAGGCCGTGCCGACGGGCGATGTGCTCGAGCGGAATCGCAGCAATTTCGCGATGCGGGCGCGTTGCGCCGGATCCTCGATGATGCCTTCCTTGAGCACGCTGCCGAAGGTGCTCCAGAATTCCGCATAGCCGGAGGCATCGCCGGCAGCCAATTCCTCGAGAAGGTCGAGGGTGCGTTTGACGAGCGCCGCACGGATCTTGTCGACGGTCTTATTGCTTTGCAGCAATTCACGCGACACGTTCAAGGGCAGATCCGAGGAATCGACGAGGCCGCGCATGAACCGCAGCCAGGGCGGCAGCAACTCGGCGGCCTTGTCCATGATGAACACGCGCTTTACGTAGAGTTGCACCCCGGCACGCTGTTCACGATCGAACAGGTCGAATGGCGCCTTCTTCGGCAGGTACAGCAGCGAGGTGTACTCGAGGGAACCCTCGACCTTGTTGTGAGCCCAGGCACGTGCCTCATCCTCACCATGCACGAGGTGTTTGAAGAAAGCCTGGTAATCCTCGTCCTTCAGTTCCGCCTTCGGGCGCGTCCAGAATGCCTTCGCCTGGTTCAGCGTCTCGCTCTTGCCTTCGGACTCGAACACGATCGGTATGCCGAGGTGATCGGAGTACTTGCGCACGAGCTGACGCAACCGCGACTCCTCCAGGAATTCTTTATCCTCATCGCGCAGGTGCAAAACCACCTCCGTGCCGCGATCGGATTTCTCGCCCGGACCGACCTCATAGGCGCCCTCGCCGCCCGACTCCCAACGCACGGCGTCGGCGTCCGCGCGCTTGCTAAGGACCGTCACCTTGTCGGCGACGATGAATGCCGAGTAGAAGCCGACACCGAACTGGCCGATCAACTGTGCATCCTTCGCCGAATCCCCGCTCAAGGTCTCGAGGAAACGCTTCGTCCCCGAGCGGGCGATCGTGCCGAGATTCTCGATCGCCTCCTCACGGTTCATGCCGATGCCGTTGTCCTTGATGCTGATCGTGCCGGCCGCCGAATCGGTCGCCAGACGGATCGCAAGGTCCTCGCTGCCGAGCAACTGCGGCTGCGCGATCGCCTCGAAGCGCAGCTTTTCGCAGGCATCCGAGGCGTTCGAGATCAACTCGCGCAGGAAGATCTCCTTGTGCGAGTAAAGGGCGTGGATCACCAGGCGCAGCACCTGCTGGGTCTCGGCCTGGAATTCCTTCTTCTCCGGTTGTGTGTCGATCGTCATGGCCTTAGGGTTTCTCAAGTTGGAAAGGGGCAAGGACGCCTCTTAGGCAAATTGGGGGCGTCTTGCCGGACTTCAAGCCGCAAGTCCGGGCTCAGGGCCAATTCGCCCGCGGATCGAAGTCCAAATCCCTCCGCATGCGCTCATAGGCTTGCCGCGCCGCCGGCGTATCCGCGGCGGGAGTCACGATCTTCACATACACGATCTGGTCGCCGGGCGGATCGCCCGGCAATCCTCGCCCGCGCAGGCGAAGCTTCTGGCCGCTGACCGCGCCCGGCGGAATGCGCAGTTCGACGGCGCCACCGAGCGTGGGGATCGCGACTTTGGCGCCAAGCGCCGCCTCCCAGGGAGCAAGCGGCAAATCCAGGCGCACGTCCTTCGACTCCACATTGAAATGCGGATGTGGCAGCACACGCACGCGCAACAAGCTCGCGGAGCGCTCGCCGCCGGCGCTGATGCGAATCGACTGGCCGTCGACGACGCCGGCCGGAATCTGCACGTCGAGAAGGCGCGGCCGCCCCCCCTCGCTCAGGCTCAGCCTGCGACGCGTGCCGCTGTAGGCTTCCTCGAGCGTGATTTCCAGCTGCCCCGCATCCACCTCCGGACGCGGCCCCCGGCCCGATTGGCCAAACAGGCTTGAAAAGAAATCACTGAAACCATGGGCGTCCTGGAAACCTCGAGCGCCGGCGCCGGAGAATTGCCGGTCCCACTCCGGTGGCGGACGAAACTGCTGGCCGGCCCGGTAATTGCGGCCAAGTTGATCGTAGGCCGCCCGCTTCTCCCCGTCTTTGAGGACCTCGTAGGCTTCCTGAACTTCCTTGAACTTCTCCTCGGCATTGCGCTCACGGCTGACGTCCGGATGGTACTTGCTGGCAAGCTTGCGATAGGCGCGCTTGACCTCGGCGGCATCGGCGCCGCGG
>JABEVI010000071.1 GCA_013044085.1 Steroidobacteraceae bacterium | reverse complement strand
TGGGTTTTGCGCTGCTCGCCGTGGCGCGTGGCACCGAGATCGGCTGGTTCCTCGCAGGGTTCGCGCTGCTCGGCGTCGTGCCGGCGGTGGATGCCGCCGTCGCCCTGGTGAATCGCGCGGTCGCACGGGGTATCCATGCTTCCTTGTTGCCGGGACTGGAGCTGCGCGACGGTGTCCCGGTGGAACTGCGTACACTCGTGGTGATCCCGACGCTGCTGACGACGACGGCGGCCCTCGAAACTCACATCGACCGTCTCGAGATTCACTATCTGGCCTCGCCGCGCGAGCAGGTGTACTTTGCCCTGATCACGGACTGGAGCGACGCGCCGCAAGAGGCCATGCCGTCCGACGAGCCGCTGCTTCGGGCGGCGAGCCTCGGCATCGGCCGTTTGAACGCACGGCATCCATCCGCCGCCGGTGACGACCGATTCATGCTCCTGCACCGCGGACGGGTTTGGTCGAAGGGGCAAGGCCGGTGGATGGGCTGGGAGCGCAAGCGCGGCAAGCTGCACGAGTTGAATCGCCTGCTGCGAGGCGCGGGCGACACGGCTTTTCTGGGTGTCGACGGCCGTGCACCGGTCGTTCCATCGGGCGTGCATTTCGTCATCACCCTCGACGCCGACACCCGCCTGCCGAGAGAGGCGGTGCGGCGGCTGATCGGCAAGCTTGCACATCCGTTGAACCGACCTGGATTCGACGCCGCCGCCGGTCGCGTGGTGGAGGGCTACGGGATCCTGCAACCGCGCGTGTCGCCATCGTTGCCGTGCGGCACCGAAGGCTCGCTGTTTCAGCGTGTCGTTTCCAGCGCCTCGGGAATCGATCCCTATGCGGGCGCGGTTTCGGATGTCTACCAGGATCTGTTCGGCGAGGGTTCCTACACCGGCAAAGGCATCTACGACATCGATGCCTTCCAGGCGGCACTGCACGGCCGGGTCGCCGATGGCACGCTTCTCAGTCACGATCTGTTCGAGGGGATATTCGCGCGTGCCGGACTCGCCTCGGATATCGAAGTGGTCGATGAATTTCCCGCCCGCTACGACGTCGCGGCCGCCCGCCAGCACCGCTGGGCGCGCGGCGACTGGCAATTGCTGCCCTGGCTCTTCGGCCGGCGTCATGCGAACCGCGACAAGGCCGGTCACGATGGTTTGCCGCTGATCGGCCGCTGGAAGATCATCGACAATTTGCGCCGCACGCTATCCGCGCCGACGGCATTTCTCGCCATGCTGCTCGGCTGGACCTTGCCGCTGCCTGCCGCCGCGATCTGGACAGGCTTCATTCTCGCGACGATCGCGGTGCCGACGTTGTTGCCCGTGGTCGCGGAGATATTGCCACGGCGTAGCGACGTCATGCCCCGCAGCCATTTACTGGCGCTCGGCATGGATTTGTGGCGCGCCGTCCGGCAGATCGGACTGCAATTGGCGCTGTTGTCGCATCAAGCGGCGCTGATGGGTGACGCGATCCTGCGCACCTTGTTCCGCGTGTTCCTGAGTCATCGGCATTTGCTCGAATGGGTCACCGCGGCGCAGGCGACATTGTCCGACCGGCTGGGCTTGGTCGCGGCCTATCGGCGTATGAGTGGCGGCATCGTGCTGGTGCTGGCGGGTGCGCTCCTGATCATCTTGTTCGCACACGGCTCAGGGTGGATTTCGGTGCCGTTCTTCGCGATCTGGCTCGCGGCTCCGGCGGTCGCCGTGTGGATCAGTCGCTCGCCGAAGATGCCGGATCGTTTGTCGTTGACGGATGCCGAACGGCGGCAACTGCGGTGCGTCGCCCGGCATACCTGGCGTTTCTTCGAGACCTTCGTCACCGCCGAAGATCAGATGCTGCCCCCGGACAACTTTCAGGAGGATCCGCGGCCCGCGCTTGCGCATCGAACCTCACCGACGAATATCGGCCTGTATCTGCTGGCGACCACCAGCGCCCGCGACTTCGGCTGGATCGACACCGTGGAGGCTGTCGAGCGGCTGGAGGCGACGATTGCGACCATGGGGCGGATGCAACGCTGCCGCGGACATTTCTTCAACTGGTACGACACCCACGATCTACGGCCGTTGGTGCCGCTTTACGTTTCCTCCGTCGACAGCGGCAATCTGGCCGCGCACCTCGTCACGCTCGCCAACGCCCTGCGCGAATGGGTGGCCGGTGCCTGGCCGCCCCTCGAGTCGACGCCCGGCATCGAGGATTCCCTGGGGCTCGCACAGAGCGCGTGGGAGACGATGCCGAATCGAAGCGCCCTGCAGCAGGCGCAATTCGCAGGACTTGTCGAGCAGCTGCGCACCGCGTTGCGAGCGCCGCTCACCGGTGGCGGCGGGGTCGAGCCGGTGTTGCATGCCGCCGCGGCGCGGGCGGCCGCATTGACACATCTTGCGGGCCAGTCGAGCGGCGAGTATGCGGCGGGCACGCGCGAAGAGTTGCTGTTCTGGTTGCGGGCGGTCGAACAGAGCATCGGCTGCATTCGCCGTGAACACGAGTGTTCGCCGCAGATGCGTGCCGCGCTCGAGCAGCGACTGCGCGCCTTGACGCAGACCGCGTTGACGATGGCGAACGCCATGAACTTCGCCTTCCTCCTCGACCCGCAGCGGCGCTTGTTGTCGATCGGCTATCGGGTGACGGAAGACACACTCGATCCGAGCTGTTACGACCTGCTCGCATCCGAGGCGCGGCTGGCGAGTTTCTTTGCGATCGCCAAGGGCGAGGTTCCGAGCCGGCATTGGTTCCGACTCGGGCGCACCGTGACCGGAGTCGGTTGCGGAGCGGCACTGCTGTCCTGGTCCGGGTCGATGTTCGAATATCTCATGCCGTCATTGGTCATGCGCGCCCCGCGCGGCAGTCTGCTCGACGAGACGAGCGTGCTGGTCGTGCACCGGCAAATGCGCTATGCAGCCGAGCTCGGTGTGCCGTGGGGGATTTCAGAGTCCGCGTATAACGCCCGCGACCTGGATTTCACCTATCAATACTCGAACTTCGGGGTTCCGGGCCTGGGCCTGAAGCGCGGACTGAGCGCGAACCTGGTCATCGCTCCGTACGCGACGGCGTTGGCGGCGATGGTGCGTTCGGCGGATGCGGCCGAGAATTTCACGCGCCTTGCATCCCTTGGCGCGCTCGGCCGCTATGGTTTCTATGAAGCGCTGGACTACACCCCGGCGCGCGTGCCGAAGGGCCGGCCGTACGCGATCGTGCGGGCATTCATGGCGCATCACCAGGGCATGACGATCCTGGCGATCGCCAATGTGATCGACGATGGAGTCATGCGGCGGCGCTTTCATGCCGAGCCGTGTGTCCAAGCCACCGAACTTCTTCTACAGGAGCGCACACCGCGCGACGTATCAGTGGTGCGCCCGAGGGGCGAGGAGACCCGCGCCGCGCCGCAGGCCGAGGGTACCTACCTGCCGACCGGCCGGCGACTGCGGATGCATGATTCCGGGCCTCCGCAGGTGAATCTGCTGTCGAACGGACGCTACACGGTGATGGTGAGCGCGGCCGGATCAGGATACAGCCACTGGCGCGACATCGCGGTGAACCGCTGGCGCGAGGATGGAACACGCGACGATCTCGGCAGCTACCTCTTTCTGCGCGACATGGAGAACTCCTTCGTTTGGTCGGCCGGCTATCAACCGACCGCCGTCGAAGCCGATGCCGGTGAAGTGACATTCACCGAAGATCGCGCTCAATTCGTTCGCCGGGATGGCAAGATCACGACGGCGCTTTCCGTGCTCGTGTCGACGGAGGACGACGCCGAGGTGCGTCATCTGTCGATCACCAACGGCGGGATCCGGCCGCGCGTGATCGAGGTGACTTCCTATTGCGAACTCGCCCTGGCGCCGGCCGCGGCGGACAGGGCGCATCCGGCGTTTTCCAAGATGTTCGTGCAGACCGAATATGTGCAGCCGCTCGGCGCCTTGGTCGCCACCCGCCGCCGGCGCGATCCGCAGGAACCCAGCGTCTGGGTCGCTCATCAGTCGGTGATCGAAGGCAACCTGGGTGGACCGCCGGAGTACGAGACCGATCGTACGCGATTCATCGGCCGCAGTCGGGAGGTGTGCCAGTCGCCGGTGGCAATGGACGGCGGACGCCTGTCGAACACCGTTGGCACCGTCCTCGACCCGATATTCGCCCTGCGCCACCGCCTGCGCATTGCGGCCGGCGCCACCGCGCAAATCACCTTCTGGACATCCGCGGCGTCGACACGCCAGGAGCTTCTCGATCTCGTCGACCGCCATCGCGACGCGAACGCCTACATTCGCGCCGGCACGCTCGCCTGGACGCAGGCTCAGGTGCAGCTATTGCACCTTGGCATCACCGGCGTCGAGGCAGGCCTGTTTCAGAGGCTCGCCGGTCACCTGATTTTCGCGGATGCCTCGATGCGTGCATCCTCGGACGCCATTCGCCGTGCCGAGGCCACCCCCGCCGCACTTTGGAGCCTGGGGATTTCCGGCGACGTGCCGATTATTTTACTGCGAATCGATGACGTCGATCATGTCGGTCTCGCCCATCAGCTGCTGCAGGCGCATGAATACTGGCGCTTGAAGCGACTCGCCGTCGACCTGGTGATACTCAATGAGCGCGAGAGCACCTACGTTCAAGACCTGCAGGCCGCGCTCGAAACCGTCGTGCGGGTGAGCCATGCGCGGCGCAAGATCGCGGCCGACGCCATGCGTGGTGGTGTCTTCGTGCTGCGTGCGGACATCATCCCGGCGCAGGCTCGTGCGGCCCTGGGTGCCGTCGCCCGTGTGGTGTTGGCGGGACGACGAGGCGATCTGGCCGAACAACTCGACCGGTTGCGTCCGGCGATGATTCCGGTGGAACGACCGCCGGCACGCGCCCCCTCGTCCGCCGAGCAGCGGATCAGCGGTCCGGCGCCGGCCACGCTGGAATTCTACAATGGCACCGGCGGATTCGCGGCCGGCGGGCGGGATTACGTGACGCTGTTGGGGCCCGGCTCGACGACTCCGGCGCCATGGATCAACGTCGTTGCCAACGCCAATTTCGGCTTTCAGGTGGCGGCGGAAGGCAGCGGTTTCACCTGGTCGGTGAACAGCCGGGAGCACACGCTGACCCCGTGGTCCAACGATCCGGTTGCGGATCGTCCAGGCGAGGCCTTTTATCTCAAGGACGAAGACAGCGGCGAACTCTGGGGGCCGACGGCCGTGCCGATCCGCGATCCTCGCGCTCACCACAGTGCACGGCACGGCCAGGGATTCAGCCGGTTCGAGCATCGTTCGCATGGAATCGACGCCGATCTGCTGCAGTTCGTGCCGTTAACGGACTCGGTGAAGATCTCGCGATTGCGGTTGCATAACGCGTCCGCGCGGCATCGCCGCATCTCGGTCACGGCTTACGTCGAGTGGGTGTTGGGTGTGTCGCGGGAGGGCTGCGCGCCGTTCGTCGTCACCGACTGGGATGCGTCCGTGGGCGCCTTGTTCGCACACAACCGTTGGGACGAGGTGTTCGGCTCGCGCGTGGCCTTCGCCGATCTCGGCACGCAGACCCGGGAGTGGACCGCGGATCGCCGCGAATTCCTCGGCCGGCATGGAACGCTCGCACGACCGGCGGCGCTGTTGCGCAGCGGAGCGCTCGGACGCCGAGGCGGCGCGGCGCTCGATCCCTGCGGCGCCCTGCGCACCTACATCGATCTGGCGCCCGGCGCCGTGGCGGACGTCGTCCATCTGCTCGGCGACAGCACCAATGTCGAAGGCGCACGCACCTTGATACAGCGCTATCGGGGCGCGGACATCGACGAACTCCTCGGCACGGTCACGGCATTCTGGGACGAGGTTCTCGGCGCGGTTCAGGTCAAGACGCCGGATCGCTCCATGGATATCGTGCTGAACCGCTGGTTTCTCTATCAAACCCTTGTCTGCCGGATGTGGGCACGATCCGCGTTCTATCAGGCGAGCGGCGCCTATGGGTTCCGCGATCAGCTGCAGGACTCGATGGCCTTGTGCATATCGCGGCCCGCGTTGGCCCGAGAACACCTGTTGCGCGCCGCCGGCCGGCAGTTCATCGAGGGTGACGTTCAACATTGGTGGCTGCCGATGAGCGGGCAGGGCGTGCGAACGCGCATCACGGACGACCCGCTTTGGCTTGCGTACACCGCCGAGCACTATGTTCGCACGACCGCCGATACCGGGGTGTTGGATGAACTCGTGCCGTTCGTCGACGGGCGGACGCTTCGACAAGGCGAAACCGACGCGTTCTTCCGGCCGTCGATCGCCGACCAGTCCGCCACGCTTTTCGAACATTGCGCCTGCGCGCTCGATCGAAGCCTCACGCTCGGCGCGCACGGGATGCCGTTGATCGGCACCGGCGACTGGAACGATGGCATGAACCGCGTCGGACCGCAGGGCAGTGGCGAGAGCGTCTGGCTCGGCTGGTTCCTGTACGCGACGCTCGTGGCGTTTGCGCCGATCGCCGCCGGCCGCGGCGAGGAATCGCGCAGCGCGCGCTGGCTCGAGCATGCCAGGGCGCTGCAGACGGCGCTCGATACAAAGGCCTGGGATGGCGAGTGGTATCGGCGCGGTTATTACGATGACGGCACGGCCCTCGGTTCGCGAGACAGCGAGGAATGCCGCATCGACTCGATCGCACAGTCCTGGAGCGTGATATCCGGAGCCGGCCGGGCGCCGCGACCCGAACTCGCCATGGCGGCGCTCGATCGGGAACTGATCCGCCCGGATGAGCGTCTCGCTCTGCTGTTCTCGCCGCCGTTCGATTTGACGGCACTCGATCCCGGCTATGTCAAAGGATACCCGCCCGGCATCCGCGAGAATGGCGGTCAATACACCCACGCCGCGGCGTGGTCGGTGATCGCATTCGCCGCGCTGGGACAAGCCGATCGGGCGGCGGACTTGTTCACCATGCTCAATCCGATCAATCGATCCTCGACGGCGGCGGACATCGAGCGCTACAAGGTCGAACCGTACGTGGCGGCGGCCGACGTCTATTCGGTCGCGCCGCATGCGGGACGCGGCGGCTGGACTTGGTATACCGGGTCGGCGGCGTGGCTGTACCGCGCCGGAATCGGCTCGATCCTGGGCTTGCGGTTGCATGGGGAACGACTGCACCTGTCCCCCGCGATTCCCGCGCACTGGCCGGGCTTCGAGATCCTCTTCCGGCACCGCTCGGCCGTCTATGAAATCCGCGTGGAACGCCGCTCCGGTGGTGATGATCCGGCAGAGGACCGGGGCGATGTGGGCCGCATCGAGGTGGACGGCGATCTGCTGCGCGCCGGCGCAGCGTCGATTGTGCTTGCGGATGACGGCAAGACCCACGCCGTCCGCGTCGTGCTCGCTAGGTGAAGGCGGCCGCCGGCCGGTGGCGCCCGTCGAGCAGGCTGCTCATCTCGCGTAGCAGCAGGTTGACGTCCACCGGCTTTGGAAGAATCCGAT
>JABEVI010000070.1 GCA_013044085.1 Steroidobacteraceae bacterium | reverse complement strand
GCTCTCCGGATCCTGCTCGGGCCTTGAGAGCGGCAGCGGCGCTCTGAGTGGCGGCTTGAGCGGCGGCCTCGGAGTCAGCGACACCGGCCAGGTAGGCACCCTGCCGTACGAGTCGGTGCCGGAACCGGCCAGCCTCGCGCTCTTCTTCGCCGGCCTCCTCGGCCTCGGCTTCGCCGCGACGCGCAGACGCGCGTCAATTCCAGCCGTGGCGGTGTAAGCCGATCAGGCGTCGCCCGGCGCCTTGGGGCGGCGGGGACGGCGCCCGCGGGTTTCTGTCTGTACCGTCGATTCCTTCGGCGCCGGCAGATCGACGACCTGGCGCAAGTGCCGGTAGTCGGCGGTCTTGTGCGGAATCGCCATCGCCTCGACGAAGTGCTGCTGGAATCGCGGTTCGATCGCAGTCTCCATTTTCTCGATCCGCCGCACGAGCTCCTCGATGGTGCCGCGCGAGCTCGCGTCGAGCAGCGCGATCCGCGCGCCGGTGCCCGCGGCATTGCCCGCCGAGCTGACATGCTTCAGATCGCAATCAGGAATCATGCCGAGAATCGCGGCGTACTTGACGTCGATGTGACTGCCGAATGCGCCGGCGAGACGGATTCGATCGACGTGGTCGATGCCGAGCCGCTCCATGAGCAGCGCAATGCCGGCGTACAACGCCGCCTTGGCGAGCTGGATCGCGCGCACATCGTTCTGTGTGATCTTCAGCTCCACCGCGCCTTGGTGCAGAACGTACGCGAAGGTGCGCCCGCTCGACACGATCCGCGGTGAGCGTTCCGCAAGTCGCCCATCGACGACACCGTCCTGGTTGATGACACCCGCGAGGTACATCTCGGCGATCGCCTCGATGACTCCGGATCCGCAGACACCGGTGACGCCGGTGGCGGCCGCCGCCGCCTCGAACCCGGGATCGTCCGACCAAAGTTCGCTGCCGATGATTTTGAAACGTGGCTCGAGCGTCGCGCGATCGATGCGTATGCGTTCGATCGCCCCAGGCGCGGCGCGCTGACCACAGCTGATCTGCGCCCCCTCGAATGCCGGGCCGGTGGGGCTCGAACATGCGACCAGACGGTTGCGATTGCCGAGCACGATCTCGGCGTTGGTGCCGACATCGACGAGCAACGTCATTTCATCCAGCAGATCCGGACGCTCGGCGAGCACCATGCCCGCCGCGTCGGCACCGACGTGGCCTGCGATGCAGGGAAGCACGTAAATTCGCGCGTTGCGATTCAATTTCAGGGCGATCTCGCTCGCCCACATGGTCGTTGCCATGTCGGTGGCGAGCGCGAACGGCGCGCCGCCGAGTTCGACCGGATCGACGCCGAGCAACAGGTGATGCATTATCGGATTGCCGACGATCGTCGCCTCGAGAATGTCCTCGTGCGTGACCCCCGCGCTCTTTGCGACCTCGGCCGCAAGCGAGGAGAGCGCCTCGCGCACCACCTCGGTCATCTGCGCCGCGCCGCCCGGATTCATCATCGAATACGAAACGCGGCTCATCAGATCTTCGCCGAAGCGGATCTGCGGGTTCATCAGACCGGCGCTCGCCACGACCTCACCGCTCTGCAGATCGCACAAATGGCCCGCGATCGTCGTCGAACCGACGTCGACGGCGAGTCCGTAGGCTTTCTCCTGCAATCCGGGCCAGAGCGCGACGATCTGCTTGCCGGCGTGCACCGCGACGGTCACCGCCCAGCCGCCGGCGCGCAATGCCGGTTGGATCAGTTGCAGCACCCGAAGGTCGCAGGACAGGTCACGCAAACCCCATTCGGCGGCGAGTGCGTCGTAGAGCCGGCGCAGATCGCCCGAAGGGTCGTGCATGTCCGGTTCCCGCACCTGCACGTAATGCAGGCGAACGACCGGGTCGAGCTCGATCGCCCGAACTTCGGCCTCTTTGCGCACGACTTGGCGATGCACCTGGCTGCTCGCCGGCACGTCGATGACGACGTCGGCCTCGAGCCGCGCCGAACACGACAGCCGGCGTCCCTCGGCGAGCGGCATGCGCTTCGCGTAGCGCCGCTCCGGTTCGCTGAACGCCGACAGGCTCTCCTTCGAGGAGGTCACACCGTGTTTGGCGAACTCGCCTTCGGCGACGAGCACCTGACAACGCCCGCACAGGCCGCGGCCGCCGCAGACCGAATCGATGTCGACGCCGAGAGCGCGCGCGGCCTGCAGGATCGGCGTGCCGACCGGGAATCGCGCACGCTTGCCCGAGGGTGTGAAGACGACGAGCGGGTCAGGATGGGTCATCGCGGTCGCGGTCCGCTCACGACGGCCGGCGGCGGTGTCCGCCTTCACGGCGGCCGCGACCGGCCTCACCGCCGGCTCCCATCGCGGGCGGCTCGCGATACCGGCGGATCCAACGCGCACAGTCCGGGTCGTGGCCGAGCATCACGTCGGCGCCCAGGCACGCCCGCACGACGTCCGCGTGCAGGGGATTGGTGATCGCCGAGGTGAGGCCCGCGGCCATCGCCATCGTCAGAAACGCGCTGTTGATGCCGTCACGGTTTGGCAGCCCGAAGCTGATGTTCGAGGCGCCGCACGAGGTGTTGACCTTCAGTTCGGTGCGCAGCCGATGCACGAGCCGCATGACCTGTACGCCGGCGCTGTTGATCGCGCCGATCGGCATGACCAGCGGATCGACGACCACGTCGCTCGCCGGTATGCCGTGATCCCGCGCGCGCTCGACGATCTTCTTGGCGACCGCGAAACGCACGTCCGGGTCCTCGGAAATCCCCGTCTCGTCGTTCGAGATCGCGATCACCGCGGCGCCGTGTTTCTTGACGAGCGGCAGCACCGACTCGAGCCGTTCATCCTCGCCGGTGACCGAGTTGACGAGAGCCTTGCCCTTGTAGACGCGCAAGCCCGCCTCGAGCGCGGCGACGATCGAGGAATCGATCGCGAGCGGCACGTCGGTGATCGATTGCACCAGTTGCACGGCCCTGGCGAGGATCGCCGGCTCGTCGGCGAGCGGAATGCCCGCATTGACGTCGAGCATCTGTGCGCCGGCTTCGACTTGCGCACGCGCATCCGCCTCGACGCGACTGAAGTCGCCCGCCGCCATTTCCGCGGCCAGAATCTTCCGGCCGGTGGGGTTGATGCGTTCGCCGATGATGACGAAGGGCCGGTCGAAACCGATCACGACTTCCTTGGTGGCGGAACTGACTACGGTATCGGTCATGGTGTGGTCCTGTGCATTGATGGAGCATCTTCTGGGGAATTGACGGTACCGCCGGCCTCATCCCGGCCCGGATACCACGGCACCCGGCCGCGCAGCGCACCCGAGCGATCGACGATCTCGGCGACGGATTCTTCCTGGCGGTACGCCATCACGTGCACGCCGCTCACGCCCGCGATCTCGCGGGCCGCCTTAATGAGTTCCACGCAGATCTCCCGGCCCTCGCGCGCCTGATCCTTCGCGCCGGCGAGCCGTTCGATCAACGCGTCCGGCACGTGCATCCCGGGAACGTTCTTGCGCATCCAGTCGGCGGTCTTCGCCGAACGCAGCGGGCCGACGCCGACCAGGATGAAGACCTTGCCGAGGAGTCCGAGGTCTTCGACGTGTCGCATGAAGGCGCGCAGCAGCGGCAGGTCGTAGCAATACTGCGTCTGGATGAATTGCGCGCCGGCCGCGATTTTCTTCGCGAGACGCTGCGCGCGCCATTCGTGCGGCAACGCCGAAGGGTTCTCGGCGGCGCCGAGGAAGACGCGCGGCGCGTAGCTGATCTTGCGACCGCTCTGGAAGTGATGCTCGTCGCGCAAGGTGCGCGCGATCCCGAGCAGCGAGACGCAATCCAGGTCGAAAACCGGTTTCGCCTGCGGATGATCGCCGGCCTGCACGCCGTCGCCGGTCAGACAGAGCATGTTGCACACACCCATGGCCGCGCCGCCAAGGATGTCGCCCTGAATGGCGATGCGATTCTTGTCGCGGCAGGAGATCTGCATCACCGGCGCGTAACCGACGCGCGTCAACAGCGCGCACACCGCCAGACTGGACATGTGACAGTTCGCCCCACTGCCATCGGTCGCGTTGATCGCATCGACGTAGCCGTCGAAGACACGCGCGCGCGCGTACACCTCCTGCGGATCGGCCGAATCCGGCGGCGCGAGTTCGGTCGTCACGGCGAAACCGCCGGCGCGCAGCACGCGCTCGAGCCGACCCGGCGAGGTGTGCCCCGGAAGGATCGGCAAGGGATAGCCGGGTACGGGTTCGTCGTCGAACTTCATGGTTTCGCACCCTTTGCGGGCGCATCGGCCTGGCCGGCTCCCGGCGTTTTTTCGCGCACGACGCGCAACCACGAGGAGCGGCCCTTTTGACGCTGGTCCACGGCGAATTGGACCTGCGTCATCGCCTCGACGCCGCCGTCGATGCGCCGGCTGCCACGATAGGCTTCGACCCAGACACACTTCATCTCCGGCTTGACCTCGCAGTGGCCGTTCGCGCGCACGCCCCCACAGGGGCCATTGCGCAAGGTCTTCGGACAGTTCATGGGGCAGGACATGCCGGTCGAGCTGAGCACGCATTGCCCGCACATCTGACAGTCGAACAAGAGTCCCTTGACGTGTTTCTCGACGAACGCCACGGGTCGCTCGGCGCGCTCGTAGCCGATGAACGCGAACAGCCGGTGCACGCGCACCAGGAATCCTTCGAAACCTCGGTAGAACGTGTTGAGGCCGCGCGCATGACGCACGGACCACTGGCGAACGGCGTACATCAAGAGTTCCCGGTAGGTGCGTCGCCGCCGCCGTCGGCTGCGGGGCTCTGCGGATCGAGACCCTTGGCGCGAATCAACCGTTCCAAATCCTCGTCGCTGTAGCGTGCTTCGAGACGCGCCGCCTCGGCGGCGGCCTCGGCCTCGATATCGTCGCCGCAAGGCGTGGCGTCGCTGCGCCGCCAGTCGGCAAGATACGCATCCGAACTGCCCTTGCCGGCGCGCATCGCGGCACGGTCGACCGCCTCCTGGAAGCGGGCCGACAATTGCACCTTGGCCGCCGTGCGGCCGCGCTTCACGACAACTTGCGCGGGTATGTCGCGCCAGGAAATGATCGTCAGGGAACCCACGAAACCTTCTCCTCGTTGCGCCGCACCGCAGCGCTCAAACTGGAACCCAAGGCGCCGTATCCGGTGTGGCGATATTCGAAGGCGAGCCCCATGCGCTCGGCGATCGCCCGCGCCTCTTGCTGAGCGCCGGCCGCTGGCGCCTGCGCGAGGTAGACGAGCCGCCGGTAGTTGCCGAAATAGGTGGTGAACAACTCCGGATGCCGGTCCAGGCCAAGCCCCTCGATGACCAAACGATCGAAATGCCGCAGCAAAAAATCGGTCAGGTAGAAGGTCCCAGGTTCCGCATCGGCCAGTTCGGCGAACAGGCCGCTGGTCGCATAGAACTCATAGCAGTGGGCGCCCGGGAGGCGTTCGACATCCTCTTCGCGCAAAACCTGGTCGAGCAGGCCGCCGGTACCGCAATCCGCATAAGCGACGAAGATCGAACGATAGCGATCCCTCACAGAGCGGATCAGCTCACGAACCGCGCCGGGGATCTTCTCCGGCCGATTGTGCAACTCCGGCGGCAGGCAGCGCACGTCGAGCGCGCTCCAGTGATTCGCCTCGCGCAGGGCCGCCACCTCGTGCGCGAGCGCCCCGCAGGCAATGATCAGCATGCCTTGCCCGCTAGGCGCCATGACCGCACCGTACCCCTAGTGTGCCGCCGCGCCGGCGCGCCGTTTCGCGATCAGACCCTTTGCGGTCTCCACGGCGATCGCCGCATCCCGGCAATAGGCGTCCGCGCCGACCGCCTTGCCGAATTCTTCGTTGAGCGGCGCGCCGCCGACCAGCACGATGTAGTCCTCGCGAATGCCACGCTCCTTCAGCGTGTCGATCACGACCTTCATATAGGGCATCGTCGTCGTCAGCAGTGCCGACATTCCGAGGATGTCCGGCTTGTGCTTTTCGAGCGCCTCCAGATATTTCTCGACCGGATTGTTGATGCCGAGGTCAATGACCTCGAAACCGGCACCTTCCAGCATCATCGACACCAGATTCTTGCCGATGTCGTGGATGTCGCCCTTGACCGTGCCGATCACGACCTTGCCGATCGGCTCGACGCCGGTCTCGGCGAGCAGCGGACGCAGGATCTCCATGCCGCCCTTCATCGCATTCGCGGCGAGCAGCACTTCAGGTACGAACAAAATGCCGTCACGGAAGTCGATGCCGACGATGCGCATGCCCTCGACGAGCGCATCGTTGAGCACCCGCTCGGCCGCCCAGCCACGCTTCAGGAAGATGTGCGTCGCCTCCTCCACCTCGGCCTTGAGGCCATTGTAGAGGTCATCATGAACTTGTTCGGTCAGCTCCTCATCGCTGAGCGACGCCAGGTCGAAATCACCTTCAGTCTGCTCGGACATCTCGGTCTCCAACTGTTTTTTCACGGGATCGATGGTGCCAACCGGCGTGCCTACCGTTCAACGAGACATGGTAAGTGGCCGGCGGAGCTCGCACTTAACCCATCGCGACGGCCACGGGCCCAGACGCGACAGGCCGAATCCACGGCGCCCCGACCGCGCATTGTCGCATTCGGACAGCCTCAAGGGAAACGCCCCCGGAGCGCCGGGAGCCTCGCCGGGGAGGTAGCCGCGGCGGCGCGCGCGTGTAATCATCCCGGACCGCACAATGAACCCACACCGTGGAGATGCCGCCTTGCCAGAGCAGCCGAACATTCTGATCCTCATGGCCGACCAGTTGACCGCCGGTGCACTGCGGACCTACGGCAACCAGACGGTCAAGGCGCCCCACATCGATGCGCTTGGCGCCGCCGGCGTGGTATTCGATTCCTTTTACTGTAACAGTCCGTTGTGCGCACCATCGCGGTTTTCCTTCATGTCGGGCAGGCTGCCGTCGAAGATCGGCGCCTACGACAACGCGGCGGAGCTGGCGGCATCGGTGCCGACCTTCGCCCACTACCTGCGCGATGCGGGTTATCAGACGGTACTCTCAGGCAAGATGCACTTCTGCGGTCCGGACCAATTGCACGGCTTCGAGGAACGCCTGACCACGGACATCTATCCGGCCGACTTCGGCTGGACGCCCGACTGGACCCGTTTCTCGGAACGCCCGAGCTGGTACCACACGATGGATTCGGTGACCCAGGCCGGCCCCTGCGCCCGCACCAACCAAATCGATTTCGACGATGAAGTGGTCTTCAACGCCCGCCAGAAGCTCTTCGACATGGCGCGCAGCAAGGATCGGCGGCCGTTCTGCATGGTCGTTTCGATGACCCATCCGCACGACCCGTACGTGGTTCCGGAGCGTTACTGGAACCGTTACGAGGGCGTCGAGATCGACATGCCCCGCGTGCGCATGGCGCCGCAGGATCTCGATCCGCATTCACGTCGTCTGCGCCACGTGATCGGTCTGGACCTGCAGGACGTCACGGAGGATCAGGTGCGGGCGGCACGACGGGCGTATTACGGTGCCATTTCCTACGTCGACGATCAGGTCGGCGCGATGCTCGAGGCGCTAGCCGAGGCACGCTTCGCCGACGACACGGTGATCATGGTGATCGCCGATCACGGCGACATGCTCGGCGAACGCGGGCTCTGGTACAAAATGAGCTTTTTCGAGCCTGCGTGCCGCATTCCTCTGATCGTACACGCGCCACGACGCTTCACTGCGCGGCGCGTTGCGTCCTGCGCCTCGCTCGTCGACGTGCTGCCGACGCTGTGCGCGCTGGCCGGCGTCGATGCGCACCGGTTCGCGACACCGATCTGCGGACGGAGCCTCGTGCCGACGCTCTCGGGAGCCGCCGGCGCCGATGAGGTCATCGGCGAGTTCCTCGGCGAAGGCGCCATCGCGCCGGTGGTCATGATCCGGCAAGGCCGGCGCAAATTCGTGCACTCCCCGGTCGATCCGGACCAGATGTACGACCTCCTCGAGGATCCGCTGGAACGGCACAACCTCGCGCAAGAACCGGCGCACGCGGCGAGCGTGCACGCATTCCGCGCGCAAATCGCCGAACGCTGGAACCTCGAGGAGCTGCACGCGGAAGTGATTTCGAGCCAGCGCCGGCGCCATCTGGTCGATGCGGCATTACGCCGCGGGCGCTATCAACCCTGGGACCATCAGCCGCTCCGGGACGCGAGCAAAGCCTATATCCGCAACGACCAGGATTTGAACGACTTGGAGGCGATGGCTCGATTCCCCAAGATCGGGACCTGAGGAATTGGCCGTGGAACCGGGCGCGGAACTTGCCGTGATCGTACCGACGTTCAACGAGCGCAAGAACGTCCTGGCGCTGGTCGAGAAGCTGCAGGCGGCGCTCGGCGAAATCCGCTGGGAGGTGATCTTCGTCGATGATGCCTCGCCGGATGGCACCGCCGACCTGGTCCGCGAACTTGCCGCCGAGGATCGGCGCATCCGCTGCATACAACGGTTCGGGCGCCGCGGGTTGTCCTCCGCCTGCGTCGAGGGGATGCTCGCGAGCGCGGCACCCTACCTTGCGGTGATCGATGCCGACCTGCAGCACGACGAGCGACTCCTGCCGCTGATGCTGGAGGAACTACGGTGCGAAGCGGCCGAGATCGTCGTCGGCAGCCGCTACACGGCCGGAGGCGGCATCGGCGAGTGGGGCGCGGGACGCGCACGCCTGAGCCGGATCGGCGGGCGCCTGGGCCGGATCCTGGTGCCGGCGGACCTGTCCGACCCCATGAGCGGATTCTTCATGATGCGCCGCCGGGTCTTCGAACGCAGCCGCGAACGTCTGTCGGCGATCGGCTTCAAGTTGCTCGCGGACGTGTTCGCCTCACACCCTGAGCCGCTGCTTTTCAAGGAACTGCCGTACACATTCAGGCCGCGTCACGCCGGCGAGAGCAAGCTCGATTCGGTAACCGCCTGGGACTACGCGATGCTGCTGCTCGACAAGCTCGTCGGCCATATCGTACCGGTGCGCTTCGTCGCGTTCTCGATCGTCGGGGTGTTGGGGATCGCGGTGCACTTCGCCGTGCTCGCCCCGCTGCTGCAAGTGGCGCATACGCGATTCATGGTCGCGCAGGCGATCGCCGCCCTGTGCGCGATGAGCTTCAACTTCGCATTGAACAACGTCCTGACCTATCGGGACTCGCGGCTGCGCGGCTGGCGCTGGCTGCGTGGCTGGCTGCTGTTCGTCCTGGCCTGCAGCGCCGGCGGCGTGATGAACGTCACGGTCGCCTCGTTCATCTTCAAGTCCTATGGCACATGGGTCCTCGGCGCGCTCGGTGGCATCGTCGTCGGCTCGATGTGGAATTACGCCGTGACGAAATTCTTCACCTGGGGTCGCTCGGGGACCTAAGAGTGCTGCGGCGGCGGCTGCCGATAGCCATAGGCGAATCGGTAGTAGTAGCGACGGATCTGGTGGCCGCCTCTCGTCAAGGAACCGCTCAGAACCGGCCCGAGACTGCGGGCGGCCAGGCGCACCGAGCGCGCCGCCAGGCTGCGGCGATGGAACGAGACGAGCAGCAACGTTCGGCCACGCTGCAACCGGGCCGGGATCCACCGCTCATACATGAGCCCCATGCCGCCGAACAGGTAGGCGCTGGTCGTGTCGCCGACCGGATCGGGTCGGGCCGAACCGTAGAACGCCAATTCACTCGCGATCACGTAGCGGTCCATGCCGACGACCAAGGGTTGCGTGCGATGATCGCGTCCGTAACTCTCGACGACCCGGTCGATGCGCGCCCCAAGTTCGCGCCAACCCACCGGCAGCAATTCCATGTGCCTGCTGTAACCGACGTCCGGCAATCCGAAGGCGAGATGATACAGACCGAGCGGGTAGATCAGGCTCATCGCGATCAGGGTCGGCCGGCACGAGGCACGAACCCAGCCGCGCAGGCCGGTCGCCGCCGTTCTGCCGGCATCGACGAGTTCGAACGCGATCAACGGCAACGCGGCGACCCAGGGGGCACCCGTCCAGTCCAACTTGACCGCGCGGCGCAGGCTGAAGAACACGAACACGGCGAGCGGCACGAGCACCACGAAGCGCAGGAAACGAAAGCCGGCACGCCGTGCCGCACCCTGCGATTCGGCCTGCAACCGCCCCGAGGCCAGAGCGCGGGTCGCGGCGAGGAACCCGGTCGGTGTGAGCAGCACGATCGCGGCGCCGATCAGCTTGTGCAGCGCGAATTGCGGCCGGCCCGCGAAGCGCCGTGCCGTCTGGAAGGCGAACGAGGCCCAATGATGTTCGGCGTTCCAGACGATCACCGGGGCGAAGATCGCGAAGGCCAACGCCGCCGCCGCATACGGCTCCCAGCGACGCAGCCAGTGCCGTGAGCGCCGATCGGTCAGCATGAACAGGAATGCACCGAGCCCCAGGAGGCCAATGGTGTACTTCGACAACAGACCGATGCCCAGCCAGAGCCCGGCCCACCCCCATGCCCCGCGGCTGCCGCCGTGCAGCGCGCGCTCGAGAAAATAGAGGGACGCGGCCCAAGCGGCGGTCAGCGGGGCATCGGGCGTCATCAGCAGGCCCTGCACGAAGAAGAACGGCAACAACTGCGCCAGCGCGAGCGCCAGCGCCGCACTCGTCTCTCCGAACACGTTCTTGGTCAGGCGGTAGACGAACAGCGATGCGATCAACGCGCACACGACCGCGCCGATTCGCACGCCAATCGCCGTTTGGCCGAACAGCCCCGTGCCGCAGCGGATCAACCAGGCGACCATCGGCGGATGGTCCAGATAGCCGATGTCCAAATGGCGCGAATAATTCCAGTAATAGGTTTCCTCGGGCATGAGCTGCACGTGCGCGCCGAAGTAAAGCCGCAGCACCGTCGCGTATACGACCAAGCCGAGCGCGAAGGCGCGCGCCAGCGAGCCACCATCCAAGCGGGAATCGTCACTCATGCCCATCGGTCTCAAGGTCCGTGCGTTACAGGTACCGGCGGCGGTGCCGGCGGCGGCAACGGTGGTGGCGGCGGCGGCAGGCGGCGGACCGCGAGTGCCAGGCGATCGATCTGGCCGGGATCATCGCGCAGCCGCAGGTACAGCCGGCCGTCGCCCGGATCGGGCACCGGCAAGGCGCTGCCGGGGAATCCGTCGGGGACCGTCACGGCATGGTGGAAGGCGGCGTCTGCGGCGATCGAGTCGATCAGGAACAGGCGGCTGCCGCTCAACTTGCAGGCAATATCGGCCGTCGGCGGGCAGACCAGCTCACGCAGTTGCGGCAAGCGCACGATCGTCGCGAGTGGCTGCCAAAGGCCGCTGACCCCATTAATCGTGATGCGGAACTGAATCGGCCCGAAGGCGCCGGGTCCGAAGGTCTTGAGCGGACTGAAGCCGGCGACGGCGACGTGCGCATTCTCCAGCGTCAGCCCGCCGTTGCCGAGATCGAGTGTCGTCGCCTCCGCGCCGTCGACGGTGCCGACTTGGATCGCGGTGGCGCGGCCGAAGCGATTCGGGGCCGGCGCGCGAATCGAAAAGAACATCCACGCGTCCTGGGGCAGCTGATCGTTGCCTGCGAACCGCACGTGACTCGCCCGATCGGCCGCGGAACGCTGCACGCTCTTCGCCATCAAGATGACCTGGGGCCGGGCCGGCAGCACCGCCGTGTCGAACTGGATGATGCGGCCGTCCTTGAGGTGGATCTGAGCGACGATCTTGCGCACGGGCTGCAACGCCGATGCCGCCGCCGCGCTCGTCGCCGCAAGCCGCAGCACATCACCGCTCTTGCCGGTGGTCAAACCCTGTGGCGTGAACTGCACACCGCCGAAGTCGAGTGTCGAGACCTCGTCCAAGCGGCTGCCGCGCAGGGTACCAACGGTATCGCCCGCGTACAGGGTGAATCCATCGAAACGGCTCGCCGCCGAAAACACCCGCAGAGGCACAGGCTGCGGGGCCTTCGAGCCGTACTCGCTCACCAGCAGAGTCAGGTCGCCGGGCTTCGCATTCTGCAGCGGCAGTTTCAGTTCGACCTCACCGGATTTCTTCGGTTTCCAGTGAACCTTCAATACCTTGCCATCCGGATCCTTCAGCATCACCTGATCGATGCAGCTGACGCTGTCGGCGCGCAGATGCACCGTGTCCGTACGTCCGACGATCAAGGCGCCGCCATCGCCCGCCGCCAGACGCCAGGCGCGCGGCCGGGCATTGACGAGTTGGAACCGTGGCCCGTCGTAACGATCGAATCCCCAGTAGCCGTGCAGCATGCCTTTCACGCTGTCACCGAGGCCGCCGGCGGCAAGCGACGCCCCGGCGAGCTTGGCGGTATCGATCACGAATCCGCCGTGCAGCGCCTGGGCGGCGGCGGGCAGATCGATGTGCCTGCCATTCTTGCCGGTCAGTTCGAGCTGCATGTCGTGCGCATAGTCCGTCGAAAACACGAGTGGCGCACCCTCCACCGGCAACACCAGCGAGTTCTTGCTCGCGCAGTAGATTTCCTTCGGGTCGACCGCGTGCAACGGCGGAAGCTGCGCGGGCTCGACGGCCGGAAGCGCGGTGACCAAAACCGACTTCGGCTCGTTGAACGACGGCGGCCGGTTCAGCGTCAACGCGATCTTGTCGCCATGCAGCGTGGCGAGCGCCGGGATGTAGTCGTACTGGGCCGTGCGAAAGGAATTGAAGATGCGCGCGATGTCGAGCACCGAGGCAATGTACGGACTGTAGTAACCGAATCGCATTTGCGGCGTATAGCCGGCCTGCATGGCAAGGTCGCTGATCGGACCGGAAGTCAGGGCCGCGACGATGGACGTGCTATGTCCGTCCTCGAGAATCAATGACTCCCGGCCGGCCATCAGGCATGGAGCCTGCAGGTCGGGCATGAGTTGCAGGCACTTCGGGTCGACGACGATCGCAAGGCTGCGCGCGAGCAGCGGCGCCACGGCCTTCAGACGGCTCGGGTCGGCGTCGTTCAGAGCATCGATCGTCGACAGGTAGGTGTCGAGCCGCGATCGATCGAGCATTGCCTGGTTCAGATCCTGCGCGGTGCGCACGAACGCGCCCGGTCGCCCGCGGACCGCGCCGACCAGGGTCTTGAAGTCACCGCCCGTTTGCGGCGCAAGGAAGATCAGCACCTGCCGCGCGCCGTGCGGCACCTCGACGTCGATGCCGTCGCGTGCGCATTTTCGAGACCACGTATTGCAATGCGTAAACCAGCGGGCCGGCGGCGGATTGGTCGAGCCGCTCAGGAAGGCGACGATGAGCAGATAATGCGCAGACTGGGTCCGTGGCAACAGTGCCTTGATGCTCAACCGGTCGCCGACCGCCAGATTCGGAACCTTCGCGATGGGCAGCAGCGTGTGTCCGCGCGTCACCGTGACCCGCAGATGCGGTCCCGCGAGGTCGAACGGCGCCCTCGAGGCGCGCGCCGCGATGACGACCAGCGACATGGCAACCACGAGCATCAAACGTGAACTGATCGTCATGATGACGGACTCGCGGGTGGGCGGCGTTCGGTCCGCAAGGCGGCCCTCAGTCCTCACAGGTGTTGCCGAACTCGACCGGCGACTTGACGTAGAACAGACGCACCTCGCCGGCGCGAAGGCGTTCGAACAACTGCGACGCCTGCTCCTCGGTGACGGTCATCTGCACCTCGAGAGGTTGATCACCGAGTTCGAAGAATTGCGCCGAGTGAATGCGGCCGGAGGCGCCGAACCCCTCGGCGGCCGACACCAGCGTCGCGCCGCGCAGCCCCAGGCTCTTGGCCAGGTGCATCAGCCATTTGCCGAGCGGTTTGCCATCCTGCCGTCGATCCTGTTCGGTGAAAAAAGTGATTTGGTAGCCGCGCATGCCGATGACTCCTGGTCTATGCCCTAGCGTTTTACCGGCTCGCCAGCCAGCGCCACGATGCCATTCCGAGCAGCGTCAGCGCGACCGAACCACCGACGTGCAGCGCGATTTCGGCGCCGAGAATACCGAATCGCCCCTGCTGCAGGAGCGAGGCGGACTCCGCGGAGAAGGTCGAGAACGTCGTCAACCCGCCGCAGAATCCGGTGATGATCAACAGCCGCCATTCCGCGGCAATCGCCGGCGATTGGGCGAAGTAGGCGATCGCGGCGCCGATGATGTACGCCCCAATCCAGTTCGCCGTCAGCGTACCGAGCGGGACCGCCACCGAACCGGTGTTCAGCTGCACGGCGAGCCACCATCGCAGCCAGGCACCGACCGCGGCACCCACACCCACTGCAAGAAACGCAAGTCCCGTCATCGCGAGCCTCTCAACGAAATGCCAACGCACACCTCCAGTTTAAGCGATTTGGCGCCCTCGGCGCTCGGCCGAGCGGCCCACGGGCGGGCCGGCGGCGTGAGCCAGACGGGGAATCGGGGTAATCTGTTTCGAAAGTGGAGGAGAAGTGCATGCGGATCGAAGCGCTCTGCATGGTCGGTGTCTGCTTGCTCGCGGGTTGCGCAACACCCGGGCGCCTGCCGGCGCCGCCGACGGTGATCAACGACGCCGAACCAGCCGGTTTCCCGCGCAGCGTGCGTCTCGTCACCACGGACCTGCGCGGCTTCCTGCGCCAGGCACCGCAATTCTTCGACGGTATTCGCCGGGCTGCGGCCGGCAGCCCGGTCAACATACTCGCCCTGTCGGGCGGCGGTTCGGAAGGCGCGTTCGGCGCCGGGGCGCTGATCGGCCTGAGCGAGGCGCACGAGCGGCCGCGATTCGAGCTCGTGACGGGAGTGAGCGCCGGCGCGCTGATTGCCCCGTTCGCGTTTCTCGGACCTCGATGGGATCCTGAACTCAAGGCCGCATTCACGAGCGACCAGAGACAGCTGCTCGGCGCCTCGCCCACGTGGCGCGTCGCCAAACGGCTCGTCTTTCCGTCGCCGGGCAAGCACGATGATCCGCTGTTCGGCATGGTCGATCGCTACGTCACACCGGCCATGGTCGCCGCGGTCGCACGAGCGAGCGAGCGGGGCCGGCGCCTGATCATCGCGACGACGGACCTCGACAGCGAGGAGACCGTGCTCTGGGACATGGGGGTGGTCGCCGAACATGGCGGCCCGGCGGCGCTCGCCCTGTTCCGCGACATCATCGTCGCCTCGGCGAGTGTTCCGGGCGCCTTCCCGCCGGTGCTGATTCGTGTGCGTGACGGCAATCACGTCTATGACGAGATGCACGTCGACGGCACCGTCACGACCTCGGTGTTCACCTTTCCGCTGGTCGCCGACCTGCGCCCCCAGGATATCCCGCCGCTGCGTTCGGGACGACTCTACATGATCGTCAACAGTCAACTCGCGCACCTGCCGAAGACCACGCCGCTGAGCACGGTGGCCGTCCTGATGCGCAGCTTCTCCGCCGGCATGACCTACAAGACACGCGAAGCGATCATCGACACGATCAACCTGGCATCGCGGCTTGGCATGCGGTTCCGGCTGACGGAAATCCCCGCGGAATTTCCGGTGACGAACGTCGCCGATTTCGATCCGCAGTTCATGCGCGGTTTGTTCGATTTCGGCAGGCGCTGCGCGCTCGCCGGCCGGCTCTGGCTCACAGCGCAACAAACCAACAAGCGCAACATGTACCCACACGCCGCCTCCACTGCGGCGGACACCACCTGCCCCGGGGATGCCGAGGCCGCTGCCGGGAAACCCGCCCCGCCTCAGCGCGCGACTTCGATCATCACTTCGTTGCGCCTCAGGAACGGCAGTGTCCACGGCGGATTGTAATAAGCGTCCATCGGCGCGCCGACAGGCTGCAGGTGCTGAGCACGCACGAACGCACGCAACTGCGCCGTGTGCTTGCGAAGACTGCGGCTGCCGGCGAGACCGGAGAACCGGATCACGGCGAAACGCCTGACCGGCAATGCCAGCAGTTTCACCCTTGCATCGTCGGGCTTCGGCAGACTTGCGATCGTGGCGCCGGCCGGCATCACGAAGCGGACACGCCAGAGCGCACCATCGGCCTGCTGCACGACCGGCGCCGTCATCGCGATCTTCTCGCCGCTGCGCCCCGCCTCGGCCTGCTGGATCACCGGTGCGGTCATGGCCACCTTGCTGGCAGTCGAGTTCTTGCCGAAGATGTAGCCGGCGATGAGCTTGAATCCTTGTTCGAGCGCGGCCTCCCGCGGACCGGGCAAGGCCACCTCGGCGACGACCATGGGCGGATAATCGCGGATTTGCAAGCGCCCCGCGGTTTCAATGACGTGATATTTGGGCTGTTCGACGCGGCTCATGAGCGGCCCGGCCAGGACGGCGCCGAGCGCCGCGATCGCCCCCAGGACCCACCACAGCACCTCAGTGCGCCCCGTGCATCAAGCGCGCAATCGACGGCGCGGCGATCAGGTACAACACCGCCGCCGCGAGGCCCCACCCGAACAATTGCCCATAGACGTGTGCGTATCCCGCGATGCCGGGCAAAGATCCCATGGTCGTCATAGCCGCAATCCTCCCGGAAAGTTGATAGGCCATGGCGATGCCGAAGAACCAGCCGCCCATCGCGAGCGATGCCTCCTCGGGAGCCGCAAGACGGGTGACCATCGCGTAACCGATCGGCGACAGGGCCAGTTCGCCGATCGTCTGCAGCAAATAACAAGCGGCGAGCACGAGCCAGGACACGCGTCCACCGCCCGCAGTCACGGCGCCGGCCGCTTCGTAGACGACCCCGTAGGAGAGCGCGACGAACAGCAGGCCGATGCCGAATTTTCGGGGTGTCGACGGATCCCAGCGGCGCCGCCCGAGCCAGGGCCAGAGCAGCGCGAGCAGCGGCGCGAGGAACATGATGTAGAGCGGATTCAGGGACTGGAAAACGCTGAAATCGAACGGCGCCGCAACGTAGTCACGCGCGAAGAAATTCAAGGACGTCGCTCCCTGCAGGCTCAGGGCCCAGAAGACGATATTGGCGACGAACAGCAGCAGCATGGCCACATAGCGCTCAGCCTGTATGCGATCGCCGCGCCGCACCGCGCTGAAGACGAAATAGGCGAGCAGCAACCCGAGCACGCCGTTGACCGCGGCCGCCACCAGGCTCGGATGTTCGAGCAACAACATGGCCGGGTAGAGGAGCACGAGGATTCCGCCGAGAACCCCGGTGAGGGCACGCGGGCCGCCAATCCGTGTCGGACGCTGCGCGGCCTCGAGCGCTGCGCTGCGCAGATGGAAAAGCAGGGCGGAGAAGGCAACGCCCGCGCTCGCGGCAAGAAAGCCGTAGCGATAGCCGAAGTGACGGCCGATCCAGTCGGCGCAGACGACCGGCGCGACGAAGCCACCGAGATTGATCGCAAGATAGAACAGGGTATAGCCGGCGTCACGGCGCGGATCCTGCGGTCCGTAATTGCGCCCGATCAACACCGTGAGCGGGATGCTAAGTCCTGCCCCGAGCACGTACAAGGCGAGCGCCAGCAAAAAGCCCGTGCGCGTCGGCCACGACATCAAGCCGAGCGCCAGCGCCTCGAGCCACAGCGCGGTGCGCAATGCACGGATCTCACCGAGCACATTGTCGGCGATCCAGCCACCGAAGACGTGCGTGCCGTAGAGCAGAGCGCCAACGCCGGCGGTCAGCAGGTTCGCGTCGCGCATGGCGGCGTCGGCGGCCTCGTGGGCAAAGAACGTCGCGGCGAGGTACGGCGCGACGAACGACCGAAAGCCGTAGAAGGCGAAGTTCAGCCCGACCGTGACGCCGAGCAACATCCAGAGCGAGCGCGGATGCCCCCAGCGGTCGGCGTCGATGGGCGTCGGCATCGGCGCAAGCGCGCGCTAGAACCCGGCGGCCAGCCCCGACGGCCTGCGTCGGTCGTTGGCCCCCTCGAGCAAATGCGTGCGCGGATCCACGAGGATCGCCTCGTCGGCCCCCCAGGACGGGATCACCTTGAAACGGTAGCCCATCTTCCCGAGCTTTGCCGACACGCCCGGCGTGAGCAAGCCCGGCTCGACGAACACGACATCCGGATACCATTGCTGATGAACACGCGGCGCGTCCACCGACTGCTGCATGTTCATGTGGAAGTCGACCACATTGAGGAAACTTTCGAGCGTCGTCGAGATGATCGTCGAGCCGCCGGGGCTGCCGGTGACCATGAAGAGCTTGTGCCCGTGCAACACGATCGACGGCGCCATCGAACTGAGCGGCCTCTTGCCGGGCTCAATCGCGTTGCTCTTGCCCTGCACCAGGCCGAAGCTGTTCGGCACGCCGGGCTTCGAGGTGAAGTCGTCCATTTCGTTGTTCAGGAAGAATCCGGTGTCACCGGCGATCTGGCCGTTGCCGAACAGATAGTTGATCGTGTAGGTCACGACGACCGCATTGCCGTGCTGATCGACGATCGAATAGTTGGTCGTGTTGGTGCCTTCGGTCGCACCGAGGTTGCCCTTGATCGCGGACGACGGCGTCGCCGCGTCGGGCTGGATCGTCGCGCGCAACCGGTCGAGGTGCGAAGGCGACAACAGCGCCCCGAGGTCGTTGTGCACGAATGCCGGGTCGCCGAGATAGCTGTTGCGGTCCGCGAACGCACGGCGCTCCGCCTCGACCAGGTAGTGCAGGCTGCGGGCCGAACCGTAACCCCAGCGCGCCAGGGGATAGGGTCTTAGTATTCCGAGAATCTCGCAAATCGTCGCGCCACCGGAACTCGGCGGCGGATCCGAGACGAACGTGTAGCCGTGATACTCGCAGCTCACCGGCGCGTCCCACTGCACGGTGTAATCGGCAAAATCACGCAGCGACAGAATGCCGCCGTGGCGGGCGCTCGCCGCGACCACCGCATGCGCGATTTCACCGCGGTAGAACGCCTCGGTGCCGCCCTTCTGGATGCGCTGCAACGTGCGTGCAAGCTGCGGTTGAACCAGCCGGTCCCCGACCTGGTACGGCTTGCCATGCTTCAGAAAGATCGCCGCGACGTTCGGGTATTTGGCGAAGCCGGCCGCACGCGTGTCGAGAATCTTCACGTCACCGGCTTGCAGCACATAGCCTTGGCGTGCGAGCCGGATCGCCGGTGCGATGACCTCGGCAAGGGGCATGGTGCCGTACTTGGCAAGCGCCGTGTCGAGACCCATCACGGTGCCGGGCACGCCGACACCCAGATAGGTCTTGGTGCTCTTGCCGGGGATCACGTTGCCCTTGGCGTCCAGGTACATATCGGTACGCGCCGCGAGCGGCGCCTTCTCCCGGAAATCCAGGAACACCGTCTTGCCGCCGGCCAGGTGCACCATCATGAATCCGCCGCCGCCGATGTTGCCGCAGCACGGATGCACCACGGCGAGTGCATAACCGACCGCGACCGCGGCATCGACCGCGTTGCCACCCTTCTTGAGGATGTCGACGCCGATCTCGGTCGCCAGGTGTTGCGCGGTGACGACCATCGCGTGCCGGGCCGTCACCGGCTCATCGTGGGCGAGGGCGGCTATCGTCGTCGGCGCGGCGGTCGCGTCGAGCGCCTGCGCCGGGATGCCCGCCCGCGCCGCGAGCGGCGTGATGGCGAAGGCGGCCATCACGGCCGCGCTCAGTCGAGTCATTCGAGATATCACCATTTGTACGCGACCGTCCCGTAATAATAAGCGCCGCTGAACCCGAACGGCGAACCCTGCGGGTAGGGCAGGATGCCATCGAAGTTATTGGCGGCGTCGTTGCGCTGCGGATAGGCGTTGTTCAGATCATTCGCACCGACTGTCAGCGTAAGTGCCTTGTACGCGTAGTCGACCGCGGCATCGAGGACGAATTTCGCGCCATAAGTCTGGTCGCTGCTCGGGGTGAAGCCGAGCGAGGTGAATGAGCCGTATCGGGTCAACTGCCCGTGCAGCGTCCATGCCCCGCGCGTCCAGTCGCTGGCCACGAACGCCTTGGTGCGCGGCGTGCCGACCGTGATGCGTCCCTGCTCGGTCCGGTCGATGACGGGCAGCGACAGGCCGGCGAGACCGAGTTGCGCCGGATTGGCGGCGATCGACAGGATTTGGGTCTTGTTGTAGTTCGCGCCGGCGGTGAACTTGACCGACGAATCACGCAGGTCGAGGTTGTAGGTGCTGACCAGATCGGCGCCGCGTGTGCGGGTGTTGACCGCGTTGGTGAAGAATCGCCCGCCGCTGACGAACGGCACTCCGACCGAGGTCAGATAGTTCTGCACGGCCGCACCGATCAGGTTGCCGCTGAGGATGATCCGGTTGTCGATCGTTATCTGGTACAAGTCCAGGGTGGTGTAGAAGCCGGATGAGGGGGTCAAGACCACGCCGACGCTGAAGTTGCGCGATTTTTCCGGACGCAAGGGTTGCGCGCCGAGGGCGATGGCCGCCGGATCGGTGACCGGGAACGTGCGGATCGTATAGGGGACGTTGCCGTTGCCGGTATTCACGAAATTGATGGCCGTGCTGGAATAATATTCCTGCTGCAGCGACGGCGCCCGGAACCCGGTCGATGCCGTCGCGCGGATCGCGACCACATGATTGAAGGCAAAGCGGCCCGAGAGCTTCTCCGATGTCGTGTTGCCGAAATCGCTGAAGTGTTCGTTACGCACGGCGAGGCCGACCGACAACTTGTCGGTCAGATCATTTTCGAAATCGACATAGACCGCCCGGTCGCTGCGCGTGTGGGTGCCCGCATCGCCCGGCTGGTACCCGGGGTAAACCTGGGCGCCGGCACCGTAATAAGAGGCGGAGTCGCCGTTTTCGATCGTGAATTTCTCATGCCGGTATTCCAGTCCCCAGGCAACGGTCAGCGGATTGCGCAGCACGCTAGGTCTGAAATTTCTGGTGAAATCCGCGTTGACGATGTTCTGGCGGTTCGACAGCTTGCCGATGTAGAACGAAGTCGGCGAACTCGCCCCGAGCGAATAATTGAACGTGTCGGTCGTGTGCAATTGCCACGAGTTCCCGCCGGTGTTGGCGCTGATGTCGTAGTGCCAACCGAGAACCTTGCCTCGCAGACCGACGACCTCGGAATCGTCGTTGATCGCGCTGTTCTCGATCGGCAGATAGCCATTCGGGTACGTGGCCGCCGCGGAGGGCGTGCTCGTCGCATATTGCGACAGCGAACGAAAGAATCCGCCGGCGCTTACGTCGCGGTGGTTGAACAGGCTGAAGGCGTACAGCTCGACCTGCGGTGTGAAATCATATTGGAGATTGAGCGCGGCCTGTTCGGCCTTCAGCTGCGGCAACCCGTAATGAAAGGTGACCTTGCCGTAGGTCGGATCCGTCGGGAAGCGGGGGTCCGGTCCAGCCCGGTTGGTGGGATCCTGATGCTCGCCGTCGATGCTCAGACGCACCCAGCCACGCGAGCCGATCGCGACACCGGCATCGGCGCCACCCTGCCAGGTTCTGCCATCGCCCTGATCGTATTGGCCGCCGGTCAGGCTGGCCGAACCGTGGTTGGGTCCGTGCTTCAAGATGATGTTGATGACCCCGGCGATCGCATCCGAGCCGTATTGCGCAGCCGCCCCATCCCGCAACACCTCGATATGGTCGATCGCGCTGATCGGAATCGCGTTCAGGTCGACCGGCGAGGAGCCGCGGCCGAGCGTACCGTTGACATTGACGATTGACGTCGTGTGTTGGCGTTTGCCGTCGACGAGCACCAAGGTTTGATCCGGTGAGAGCCCGCGCAACTGCGCCGGCTGAGTCGCGTCCGTCGCATCCGTCACCGACGGTTGCGGAAAGTTGAAGGAAGGCAGCAACACCCGCAGCGCCTGCGCCAGGTTGGTCGCGCCGGTCGCGGTGATGTCCTGCGGCGTCAGCACGTCGATTGGTGAGAGCGAGGTCGCCACGGTGCGATCCCGCTCGCGCGTTCCGGTGACGACGACCGTCTGCATGCTGGTCGCATCCTGTGCGAACACCGGTTGGTACATCGTCGACGCGACGACCAAGGCGATCGCGCTTCGGATCAAGACGTTACTTCGGGACATGGATCGGGGGAACCTCTACGTTGGCTGACTTCCCATGCGGCGTCGCGATGGGCGGGGGGAGGTAAGCCGGTCCATCAGCCACCAGGGAAAAGGCCGCACCGTACGGTGCGGCCTCTCAGCAACACAATCTATAGGGTCACGGATAATAATGTCAATCGATGTCGCGAAGATGCAACATCGATGGTGGGCCCGGTCGGACTCGAACCGACGACCAAGGGATTCACTACGCCCCACCGTTTCCGGCGGGAGTGGACTATCTCTTCACCCCCGTGGGGTGCGGGACGCTCTAGCCTGTCATTAAGCGCAACTCGAGCGCTCAGGTAGTCTCTGCACCTTCCGGCGGTGTACCGCCGGCTTGGCTCAGGGTTGCCATCGGCCGAACCGTTAAGGTTTCCCTGAATTCATCCCGTCCACTTCGCGCCTTGCGACGCAAAGGCACCATTTGTCTTGATGAGTCCCCTGCTCTAACCAACTGAGCTACAGGCCCGACGCGCTCATTCTAGCAAGATCCCGTCCTTGCGCACGCCGCAACGGCTTCACGGTAGAGTAAAGGGCTGTCAGCCGCGAGCCCCGAGCCCTTGAGTACGATCGACCCACTATGCGGCACGCTGCCGAGGCTGCCGATTCATGCCGCGCTGCCCGCGCTCACGCGTGCGCTCGCCGACGGCGGCCGGGTGCTGCTGCAGGCACCCCCCGGTGCCGGCAAGAGCACCGTGGTGCCGATCGCGCTGCTAGAAGCGGCCTGGCTCACAGATCGCAAGATAGTGGTGCTCGAACCCCGGCGCCTCGCCGCACGCGCGATCGCCGGCCGGATCGCGCATCTGCTCGGTGAACCGGTGGGCGGGCGCGTCGGTTACCGCACCCGCTTCGAGACGCGGGTCGGGCCGGCGACCCGGATCGAGATCGTCACCGAAGGGATCCTGACGCGCATGTTGCAGCGCGATGCCGCGCTCAGCGACATCGGTTGCATCGTGTTCGATGAATTCCACGAGCGCAGCATCCACGCGGATCTCGGCCTCGCGCTCAGCCTCGAAAGCCAGGAAAATTTGCGCGCGGATCTGCGCCTCCTGGTGATGTCCGCGACACTCGATTCAACGGCGCTCGCGCAGCTGCTCGGTGATCCGCCGATCATCACCGCGAGCGGCCGGAGTTTCGAGGTGCTCACCCACCATCTCGCCAGGCGCGAGGAACTCACCCTCGAACAGCAGGTCGCACACACGGTGCTCGGCGCATTGCGCGCCGACCCAGGCGATGTCCTGGTTTTTCTACCTGGCGCGGCCGAGATCCGCCGGGTCGCGCGCCTGCTCCACGAAACGCCACCGCCACCCGGCACACACGTGCTGCCGCTCTACGGAGAACTCGACGCGGCGGCGCAGGACGCGGCACTGACGCCCGCTCCCGCAGGGCGGCGCAAACTCGTGCTCGCGACCTCGATCGCCGAGACCAGCCTCACGATCGAGGGCGTGCGCATCGTCATCGACGCAGGCCTCAGCCGCCACGCACAGTTCGACCCGACGACCGGCATGAGCCGGCTCGCCACCGTGAAGGTCTCGCAAGCGGCTGCCGACCAGCGACGCGGCCGCGCCGGCCGGACGGCCCCGGGGGTTTGCTACCGACTCTGGACGCAAGCCGCGCAGGACTCGCTTGCCGCACACACGGAAGCCGAGATTCTGCGCGCGGACCTCGCACCGCTCGCGCTCGAGCTCGCGCTCTGGGGCGCCGTCGACGCCCGGCGCTTGCGCTGGCTCGATCCGCCGCCGCTCGCACACCTCTCCCAGGCACGCGATCTGCTGCGCCGGCTCGAGGCGATCGACACCAACGACCGGATCACCGCGCACGGACGTGAACTCGGCCGCCTCGGCGCCCACCCTCGGCTCGCGCACATGCTGAGCCTCGCCGCGAGCCGCGGCGCCTGCGGCCTTGCCAGCGATCTGGCGGCGATCCTCAGTGAGCGCGATCTGCTGCGGGCGCCGCCAGGCGCGCGCGATGCCGACATTCGCGTCCGCGTCGCGGCGCTCGGCGATCGCGGTGCGTCTTTGCCGACCGGCACCGCCATCGACGGGCGCAAGCTCGCAGCGGCGCAACGCGTGGCGGCACAGTGGCGCCAGCGCTTGCGTTGCACGGCCGACACCGCCGACCGCGACCGCGAGACCGGCGCGCTGCTCGCGCTCGCCTACCCGGATCGAATCGCGCGCACTCGCGGCGAGGGCGGACGCTATCTGCTCGCGAACGGTCGCGGCGCACGCTTCGCCGAGCCGCAGGCACTCGCAAAGGCGGCGTTCCTGGTCGCGGCGGAACTCGACGGGGCCGAGCGCGACGCACGCATCTTTCTGGCCGCACCGATCGAGGCTCTGGATATCGATCGATTATTCGCCGCCCAAATCGAGGTGCATGCCGATGTCCTCTGGGATCGCCGCCAGCAGGCGGTGCTCGCGCGCCGCGAGCGACGTTTGGGCGCCCTGGTGTTGGAGAGCGCCGACGTCAGCGACCCGGACCCGCAGCTTGTGCTCACGGCGATGCTCGCCGGAATCCGCGACATGGGGATCGACGCCCTGCCGTGGACGCGGGATTTGCGCCAATACCAGGCGCGGATCGCCTTGTTGCGCCGTGCGGGGGTCGCAACCGCGGAGCCCTGGCCGGATCTCGGCGACGAAGCGCTGCTCGCCGGCCTCGAGGAGTGGGCTGCGCCGTGGATCGCCGGCTGCAGCCGGCGCGCACACCTCAGCCGCATGAACCTCGGCGACGCGCTCGAGAGCCGTTTGACTCGAAGCCAGCGGGCGCTCCTCGCGCGCGAGGCGCCGAGCCATTTGCGGGTGCCGAGCGGCTCGCAGGTGCCGATCGACTACCTGGACGGCGAGACACCCAGCGTATCGGTACGCTTGCAGGAGATGTTCGGGCTGAGCACGACACCGCAGGTCGCTGCGGGCCGCGTGGCGCTGCTTCTGAAGCTGCTCTCCCCGGCGGGCCGGCCGGTACAGGTGACCCGCGACCTCGTGAGCTTCTGGAGCCGGGGCTACCATGAGGTCAAAAAGGATCTGAAAGGACGGTATCCGAAGCATTACTGGCCGGACGACCCGCATCAGGCCGAGCCGACACGCCGGGCACGACCTCGATGAGGCGCGGACTGCCAAACCCCGGGCATCGGCGCGCGGCACGCTGGATCGCGCTCGGCACCGCCCTGCTGATCGCCTGGGGATCGCTGTACCCGCTCGCGTTCATTCTGCCGACAGCGGCGCAAATCAAGGCGCGCCTCGCGTTGGCCGGCGCTGTCGTGTTCTCCCGTACGGACCTCATCGCGAACTTCCTGCTCTACCTGCCGTTCGGCGCGATCTGCCGCCTCAGTCTTGGCGGCGCCGGACGGGCGAGGCGCCCCCTGGCCGCCACCCTCACCGCAACGCTGATCGGCTCGGCGCTCGCGTTCACACTGGAATTGGCGCAGCTGGCAACTCCGCACCGCGTCACCAATCTGATCGACTGGGCCGTGAACACGGCCGGATGCGCTTGCGGCGCCTTGGCGATCGCGCTGTATCTGCGCCTCGGCAGGCTGCGACGCCTCGCGGGCCTGCGGCACCCGCTTCCGGCCCTCGTGCCCTCGTGCCTGCTCGCCATCTGGATCATCGGTGAATTTGCACCCTATCTGCCGACGCACCACGCCGTGCCGCTCGGCCGCATGCTCGCCGAGTTCCACGAGCGGCGAGCCTTGCTCGCGGCGCACGCAAGCCTCGCGCTCACTCGTTGGTGGATCATCGCCGAATGCGTGCGCCAGATCTGGCGC